>SLIE01000136.1 GCA_007135795.1 Desulfobacterales bacterium | reverse complement strand
ATTGAATTATGCGGATTGTGGTTGATTCAAACTCTGGCCAGTCCTGAGCATATCCTTGTAAAACAACTCGGTGATTTCTCTTTCCCCGAGTTGTTTTAAAGCGGGGGAACCCGCCGCAGCTAGGACACCCCTATTATTGCTTGAGTCCCCCACCGGGCATTGGCATCTTTTTCAAGACTATAACCGGGGAACCCGTCTTTTTGGATTCAAATACCGCCGCCAGACCTGCAAAAACACTACCGATGATTACATCAAATCCCTCATCCCATTTCTTTGGAACTTTAGGGGCCCCGATGGTTTTGTCCCTAAAATCACACCAACTCCGGTCAAACCAGCCAATGCCGCCACACCCCCGGTTGTTTTCATAAAATCGCGTCCACTCAATTCTTTCCGATCATATTGCCGGCAACATGCGGACGATTGTTTACCCGGGTTTCCCCTGGCACATTATTTTACTATTTCTTCGAAGTATCATCTACCGTCGGAATAGGAGCAATTATGAACATAATCACACTATGAAAGGCCCTTTACAACATTTTGAGCAAAGAGTGTGCCACTTGGACAAAGATACTGTTTGTGCATAGTATTAGATAAGATGTGCTGCCGAAGAAAGCACACATCTACGCTTGCCACATGAATGAAGGACACTTCCACCACTACCATGTGGCAAGGCCGGATTGCACAAACGCCAACCACTTGAATGGTGCCACTCGACCTACCAGATTGGTACAGCAGAAATGTACCGTAAAAAAACCATTTCTGCGTACACAAAGAAAGCCTGCTACCAAGAAGCATGACCGGAGACAAGAGCCTTTTATGTAATTCGGGGGTCTGAAAGTGTCACCTCGCAGGAGACAATGCTGTCATGTATAAGATGACATAAAAAAAACAGTCAACCAGGCGGGATATATCAATCTGATCCCGATATTCACCAGTCCACTTGATGACCCTCCAGATATTAATTTTATATAATGTTTTCAATATCTATAGCGGTATTGGTATAGAGCGGGCTTTTTTATTTGACGCTTTACTTAAATTGATTGATTCCGGGCTTGGTTCTTGCATTGCTCGCAAGTGAGAGAGCATGCGTGAAACGGACAATTCAGATAGATAACCGCGGGCACGAACCATGATTTTGTCGGATTTTTAATACAAGATTCACTTATTAACCGGAAGGAGGATTTATGGAATGAATGATACAACCACCACCCCTGTTGAAAACACGCCCATCCCGGACCACCCGGAAGGAAACAATACCCGTCAGACCGGAAAATCGATCATCATAAAAGCAGGCATTGCGATTGCCATGGGGCTTTTTGTCTGGATGCTGCCAACCCCTGACAACCTTACCCCGGAAGGGCACAGGCTGCTTGCGCTGTTAACTCTGGTCATCATACTGTGGGTCACCGAGGCGATTCCCATCGGCATCACCGCCCTGTTTGTCGGCGGCGGGATGATCATGTTCAACATCGCCCATCAAAACGACGCGTGGATGCCCTACGCTAACTCAGCGGTCATGTTCGTACTCATGATCATCATGTTTGGGGTGGTGCTCAACGAGGTGGGTCTTGCCCAGCGGCTCATGTACTACCTGCTGAAATTCGCCGGAACAAAGGTCAAGCGACTCAGCTTTATCCTGGCCATCGGATGTACATTGATGGCCACCGTATTCCACGATGCCACCGTAACCGTTATCATGGTTTTCGCTTTCGTGCCGGTCTTCATGAGTATGGGATTCAAGCCCGGAGAAGGACACAGTCTGCCGAAATTTTTTATCATCCTTATTCCCCTGGCCGCTTCCGCCGGTGGGTTCGGCACCCTTCTGGGTGGTGGTCGAAACCCGCTGGCCCTTGAAATCCTCTACCAGTATTCAGATGGCGCGATTACAATAAGCTTTTTAAGGTATATCCTAATCCAGTTTCCAATCGCTCTCATTACAGCCTTTGCAACGTGGGGCATGCTCTGGATTTTGTTCCGGCCCAAAGAAAAGGAGTTAGAGGGCGTAACGATGGATTATCCGGGCCCGATGAAGACCAAGGAGCTGGGTGTTCTTATCGTTTTTGTATCGACCTTCGTCGTTTGGTTCCTGGGAGATATAACAGGTTGGCATGTAAGCGTTCCCGCTGTTCTTGCAATGATCGGTTTCTGCGGGCCGGGATGGGTTTCTTTCAGGACTATCTGCGATAAATTCCCATGGGAATCCTGGATCGTATTTGGTGCCGGTGTATCGCTTGGCATGGCGATGCTTGAAACCGGGGCAGGTGAATTCCTGGCGGAATCTTTTCTTCCCCTGCTTGCCGGAAGAAGCGCCTTCGTCACATTTTACGGAATCGGCCTTTTCGGATCGTTTCTGTCCAGCTTGATGAGTAATTCCGCGGCAGTGGCACTGACGCTTCCCATTACCCTGCCCATGTCGGAAATGATGGGCCTGTCACCTACGACCGTGGCCCTGCTGGCCCCCATCACAACATCCTTCATTATGCTGGTTATCGGATGCCCGCCGACCATTATCGCTTACAGTTCCGGTTACTTTACCCAGATTGAATTCATCAAGGTAGCCGTTCCCTGGTGTTTGATACTGTTGCTGATTGCCACCGGGGCCGTGCTTTTCTACTGGCCTCTGTTGGGGTTTATTTAAGTAGCCCCTGCTTTGTCGAATCTTCCCGGCGCAGGTATTTTCAACCCGGCGCCGGGTTTTTCAAACAAAGTGGCTAAGAAGGACGATTCCAGTGCTTCTGCCAGTAATCCATTTTTTTCTGAATGCCGTTTTTCATCTCTTTTTTTTCCCTGGCAACCCTGATGTTGTAAGCCGTGATGATTTTTTCCAAAAGCTGTTCTATGTCACAGGGCTTCATCAGATAATCATGCGCTCCCAACCGCATCCCCTCTACTGCGGACTCGATATTGGCATGGCCGGTCAGCAGGATAACCTCGATCTCTGGATTCAATTTCTTAACATGCCGCAAAGTCTCAATACCGTCCATTTCCGGCATCTTGATATCAAGAACAATAATATCCACGGGTTTTTCCTTTACAACCTTCAACGCTTCAACCCCGTTGGATGCTGTTTCGGCAACAATTCCCTTTTCCGCCAGCCGCTTGGACAAGGTGGATCTGAACCTGTCCTCATCGTCCACCAAAAGCAGTCGTATGCGACTTAAAAAAGCGGCATCACCAATTTGGTCCATATTTACTCCCAGCATCAGGTTTTGTATTTGCCAAGCGGCACGGCCGCATACATCTCAAAACAACAATTGGAAAACTTTTTAACCAGCTTCAGAACAACCACTCCGAGATTTCGTGCTTCTTATAATAATTGATGTGCACACCAATCTCAAGGATTTTTCCAGCGCCAGTATTTCCAACTTTCCGAACAACCAACAACATACAATCTCACTGAGCTTTTTATTCAGCATGAATTCTCGAAATGGCATGCAATTTGCCTATACCTATTTCGGGTACACCATTGTTTCACGGCATGCGCGTGATCATCTACCACTGGCCTGACGAATTTGATTAACGATAAATCTGGTAATTAACCACCATCATTTCAGCAATAAAGGAGGAAGCAGCCTTCAAGCGATTATCCCAAGCAATCGGAGATTCATAATTAATGACGTTAGATAAGGAGAACCGATCATGACTCAAAAAATAAAAGTGCTGATGGTAGATGATGAACCGAGATTTCGAGAAACAACTTCATCGCTGTTAACAAAAAAAGGATTCGAGACCACCATCGCTGCAAGTGGAGAAGAAGCCATCGAAATTATTAAAAAAAATCCACAGGACGTGATCGTTTTAGACGTCAAAATGGAAGGCATGGATGGACACGAGGCATTGGCGGAAATAAAACAGATCGCGCCTGAAACGCAGGTGATCATGCTTACCGGACACGGAACCCCGGATTCAGCCATTAACTCCAAAAAACTTGCGGCTTTTGACTATCTCGCCAAACCATGCGACATCGGCATTCTTGCCATGAAAATCAATGAAGCCTTTACGGTCAAACAAAGCGGCGCAGACCGGATTGAAAAGAAAGTCCGGGAAATCATGACCAGCATTGATGACTACTCGACCGTATCCATCAATGACACGGTTCGGGAAGCCATTGCAAAACTTTTGAGATCGCTTGATGAGCTTGTTTCGAGCAGCAGGATAAAGGAAGCCGGACACAGATCCCTGCTGGTTTTTGATGAAAAGCAAAATCTGGTTGGGGTGCTCAGCATCAAGGACCTGATCAAGGGAGTAAGACCCTATTACCTGTCACCTCCTAAATCCTCCCAGGCGGAAAGCGTACGATTTTCGCCCGTGTTCCGGGATGCATGGGACGGCGTTTTTACCATTCAGATGAAAGCGCTTGCCGAAAAAAAAGTTGGTGAGATCCTGCTGGACCCCCCCTCCATGATCGATGAAGGGGCAAACCTCATGGAAGTTGTCGAAATGATGTACAAAACCGGTGAAACACGCCTGGTGGTAACGTCCGGCGGCAAGGTAACCGGCATTCTGAGAGAACAGGACCTGTTTTTCGAAATCATCAATATCATCATGTAACGGTCTTGCATGTAACGATTTTATAGGAGGCTTCAATGAATACAGATATAAGTGTTCCAAAAGTGGAAGAAGAAGGCAGCGCCCAACAAAGCCAGAACTACACTTACAAATGGCTTGCCATCTCGGTTGCAGCGGGCGTTTTTGTATGGCTGCTCCCGACCCCGGAAGCGTTGGGACCTAACGGACATGCATTTCTGGCCCTGCTTGTGACGATCGTACTCCTGTGGACATCCGAAGCACTGCCCATCGGCGTTACCGCACTGCTGGTGGGGAGCGGCATGGTAATCTTCAACATTCAGCCCACTGCCAGGGCCTGGCAACCGTATACCAGTCCCGCTGTTGTATTTGTTTTCTTCATTATCATGCTCGGCGTAATGCTGGGGCAGACCACCATCCCCAACCGGATTATGGCCGGCATCCTGAAGCTGGGGGGGAAAAACGTCATGCGACTCAGTTTCACCCTGTGCATGGGATCCACTTTCATGGCGGCCTGGACGCATGACGCCACCATCACCATTATTCTTCTTTACGCCATTATGCCCATGTTTCTGAAAATGGGACTGACACCGGATAAATCGAACAATTTTACCAAGCATTTCATGTTCATGATACCACTGGCCGCGGCATGCGGCGGTGGTGCGACTTTTCTCGGAAGCGGCCGCTCACCGGTATCAGCGGAAATGCTCGGCGTCATCACCGGCTACCATATCGGGTTCATGGAATATGCCATATACCAGTTTGTCCCTTCCCTGTTTCTGGGGCTTGCCACATTCATTGCCGTATGGATCATTTACCCGCCAAAAGTCAAGGTGTTGCCGGCGGAACTGACCGTGGAAAAACTGCCGCCCATGACGCGGAATGAAAAAATACTCGCAGCGCTTCTGATCGTGACGTTCGGGATGTGGTTTTTTACCGACCTGACCAAAATTCACGTCTCCGCGATTGGCGGCCTGTTCGTGGTTGCCTGCATCATGTTCAATGTGGTCAGCTGGAAACAATGTCTGGCGGATTATCCCTGGAACCCGATCATGGTCTTTGGGGCCGGTTTCTCCCTCGGCATCGCCATGCTGGATACAGGCGCCGGCGAATGGCTCGCTTCCCAGATCTTCCCCATTTTCACGAATGCACCATGGCCATTGGTCGCAGCCGGAGCTTCATGGATCAGCGCCGTTATCACCAGCTTCATGGCAAACGCGGCTGCCACATCGCTCCTGGTACCGGTCATGGTACCCATGGCCGACATGGCGGGAACCCCGGTCGTACCGATCGCCATGGCCGTTCCCCTGGCAACGACATTCGTCTTGTTCGTCATCGGATGCCCGCCAACCCTTATTGCTTACGGTTTCGGTTATTTCACCCAGTGGGAGGCCTTCAAGGTATTTCTCTTCAGGTCCATCGTCGGGATAGCCGTTCTGACAATTGCAATGGCACTGTGGTATCCGCTTGTCGGCATGCCTGGAAACATTGACAACATGACGACACCGGCAACACTGACGATTACGGGCTATGAACTGACCGTGCCCCAATAACGGTCTCCATTTAAAATTATTAAAAACATTTCCGGGCGGGGACCCCCTTTCAAAAGGACCTCCCGCCCGGAAATGGTTTGAGTGCCTGTGGTGTCATATGTAAATGACTATTCTGTCTCCTGCAAGGTGACACACAAAAGACCCCATCCATACCACCATGTCATACGGCCATGTCGTGACCCCCTGACATACTGTTGAAAACGATAAAACACCAGCGCTTTAGCAACCGCTAATAGTCTCTTCAGACAGCCTGCTGACTTTTAAATCGATCCTTCCTGCGTGCTTTTATATAAATACTTTTCCCCCGTATGTCTCCCCGAAGAAGACAAACAATTCTCATTCAACACTTTCAGCATTGCCATCATATCATAATAATACATAAATTCAATTAATTATATACATATGACAAATCTGGCACGCCCCTTGAATGAAAAAATATATTTAAATAGATTCTCTATTGATTACAGGCAATTTAGAAATTTTATCAAGCCCTTTACTGTAGGCCAAAGGCTCACGCGAAACCAGGATAACGGAATATGAAAATACTGATAATTGACGATGAAGAGCGTTTTTTACATTCCACACAAAAGCTGTTGAAGCGAAAAGGATACGACGTAGAAACCGCATCCAGCGGTGAAAAAGGCCTTGATCTGCTTCTGGAAAAAAACATCGATGTCGTGATTCTGGATGTCAAAATGCCCGGCATCGGCGGAATGGAAACTCTCAAGCGGATTAAGCGCCAGCACCCTACGGTCGAAGTCATCATGCTGACCGGCCATGGCACCGCCGAATACGCCGTTGATGCCTTGATGTGGGGAGCGTCCGATTTTCTGATCAAACCGATATCCGTTTCAGAGATGATCGGCAAGGTAGAAGTGTCTTTTGCCCGGCGACTGGTCCTGGAAAATAAAATACGTGCTGCAAGAGACATCGAAAAAGACCGTCACCCGGAATCGAAGCAACCCATAAACAATGAAAGCCGGAAAGACAAATGAAACAGGAAAATCCTGATAAAACCATGCGCAAGACCATTCTTTCGAGCATGATCCTGATCCCCATGATCCCCTTCATGTTGGTGATCTTCATCGGGTATTTCTATTCAAAAATATCCATTGAGAACAGAACAGTGGAATCCATGCAGCGAATCGTGGAAGACCACCGGCAAATGATCGACACCTTTCTCAGAGAACGCCGCACCAACCTGCAATTCATCATCAACACTCACAGCTTTGAAACATTGAACACGTCCCGAAATCTCGAGTTCGTCTACCACAATCTCAGGACCATTTCCAATGCATTTGTTGATCTTGGCGTTTTTAACGAAGACGGCCTTCATGTCGCCTACCACGGACCCTACCAACTCGAGGGGAAAGTATACAAAGACGAGCCCTGGTTCAAGGAGGTCATGGAAACCGGCGTTCACATCAGCGACGTATTTTTGGGATTCAGGGACTACCCCCACTTCATCATTGCCATTAAAAAAAAGGAAAATGACCGGTCATGGATTCTCAGGGCCACCATCGATACCCATATTTTCAACACAATGGTGGGGCGCATCCGGATCGGCGACACCGGAGAGGCATATATTATCAACAAGCAGGGTCTATTCCAGACACAACCCCGGACAGGAAGAGATATACTTGAGCCGGATCCCGCCCGATCAACATACCTCAGACCCCATGAAGGGGTAAAAACCTATACCAGTGTACGGGATTTCGGCTGGTTTTTGGGTCAGCCGGATGCTGTACAAAACGATCACCTGGTGGCGACGACCTGGCTAAAGGAAAAACCCTGGCTCCTGGTGGCGCGCCAGGAAAAACAGGATGCCTTCAGCGGCCTGCGCGCTTTCATGTACATCGTCGGACTCATCGCCGTCATTGGTTCCGCAGCCATTGTATTTGTGGCCTTCAACCAGACAGGGCGCCTGCTGCAAAGAATCAGGGATGTATCCGGGGAAAAGGCATCCCTTAAAAGTCAGTTGATACATGCCACAAGACTTGCGGAGCTGGGTCAGATGGCAGCCGGTTTTGCCCACGAAATCAACAACCCCTTGCAGATTATCCGCAGCGAGCAGGCATTGATGGATTTCATTCTGGCGGAAATGAAGGAAAAAAAAGAAATCACCAACGAGCAGTCCTTGGAAGAGCTGGAAGACTCGATGCGCCAGATGATCATCCAGGTGGAAAGATGCGCCAGCATCACACAGGCCATATTGAAATTCGGCCGCCATACGGAACCGCAAATCGAAGATATAGACCTGCATCTGTTTATCCCTGAAATAACCGGTACCATATCCAATAAGGCGGGAGTACTCGGCATATCGGTAAAACAAATGATAGATGACGAGACACCTCACGTTCGTGGCGATAAGGGCCAACTGCAGCAAGTTCTGCTCAATCTTTTCAACAACGCGATCCATGCCATCGAAGACCGGCATGGATCCCATGGCGGGAAATTGACCGTTTCAGTCAAACCTGCTGACAACGCGTCGGTGGAGATTGCCGTACAGGACAATGGCACGGGAATCAGCCAGGAGAATATCGAAAAGATCTTTTCCCCGTTTTTTACCACCAAACAGCCGGGAAAAGGGACAGGACTTGGGCTCTCCGTCTGCTACGGCATCGTGGAAGGGCTAAAGGGAACGATGGATGTCTCCAGCCAGGTGGGGCAAGGCACCACATTTACCGTTCGGCTCCCTGCATCGGAAAATGGCAAAGGCTAAACAAAGACCATAAAACCCATTTCATAATAAAATTATTCAAAAACAAAGGAGAGATCATGACCGAAAAAATCAAAAGACTGCTTAATGTAAAAGATGGGGTGACCCGTATACCGGCTCAAAGCGAGAGAAGTTTTTTCTTTTATTTAACCATATTGGCCATCGCCATCTATCTGGGAAAAAACTTTTTACTCGGATAGCACAAACAAGCTATTTCCGCTTTGCACGAAAAAAGACATTCATCGGGCACTAAAACCCGTACCCGGAAATGGCGGAATAAATGCCATTTTATCACTATATAGAATAAATACGAATAGTTATTTGCATAGATATAAAAAAGGAGAAAACAATGGCTGAAACCCAAGGCGTAAAGGAAAAGCCGGCCGGATATGACAAGTACATCAACTGGAAACTCTTTGCCCTCCCCGTGATCGCCCTGATACTGATTCTGGTGATGCCGATTCCCAAAAGCATGTTAAATGTCGGGGTCGAGTATTCCCTGGGACCACAATACATAGAAGAAATGTTTGCCCAGGAACTGTTCGGCGAACCACCGCACCAACTGGAACAATGGGAATTCAAGATGGTGCGGATGATGAACGAAAGCGTCCAGATGTCATCTTTCACCTATCGTGCATTTTTACAGCGGGACCAACGCTGGATTGAAAACCAGGGGATTACCTACAACCCGCGTCATCTGGAATTGGTTCGCGAGCGGGCAAGGCAGATCCCGGCAGAAGAATTTGAACGCCTGCTAAGGGAAGGTTTTCAACTTCAAACCGAAACCCTTACCTATGACAACCTTTCCCCGGAAGAGCAGCAAAGGGCGAGGGCTGCGGCATTTCATGTGAAAGTCGGGGTCGGCATCGTGGCTTTCGTTGTCCTTTGTTTTGTCACGGAGGCCATGCCCTTGCCCATGGTGGCATTCTGTATTGGCATCATAGCCATCCTGGGCGGGGTCGTGACCCGGCAAAATGTATCCATGCTCTACTGGTCGGATGCCACATGGTTTATCATGGGAAGTCTGATGTTTGCTACGGCCTTTGTCAAAACAGGCGTAGACAGGCAAATTGCCATGGCCATGTTCGGCAGGTTGAAAAACGCGGACATGAAGTGGGTCTCGTTGATCATTATCTTTATCATCGCCCCCCTGACCATGTTTATGTCCGACCATGCCCTGGCAGCCATGTTCCTTCCCATTGGGATTCTTTTATACACATCCACCGTCTACGAGTCCGGCATAGAAGACCCGGAGCTTGCAAAGATGCTCATGCTAACGATCTGCATGGCGGCCAACCTCGGCGGATCGCTTGCCCCGTCCGGCGCTGCCAGAAACATCATCATGATGGGGTACACCGAGGAAATGTTCAATATGCAGATCACCTTCATGCAATGGGTGATATACTGCGCGCCGTTTCTGCTGTTTCTCATGCCCGTCACATGGATTGTCATACAGTGGCGCTTCAAGCCCAAGCAGCGGGATCTTGGAAAGGCCATGGCCTATGTTAAAAGCGAAGTTGCCAAAACCGGCGGATGGACCCGCCAGCAGATAATCGCCACAGCAATTTTTGCCGCAACGTTTATCGGCTGGGTCACTGAAAGCAATATCATACAGGATCTCATCGGAGTCCGCCTGGGCATCGGCACTGTCGCCGTAATGGGTGGTATCGCGTATATCCTTGCTGGAGTGGTAAACTGGCGCGATTACCACACCAAGGTTGACTGGGGGGTGGTCTGGCTGTATGCCGGGGCCATCATATTCGGCCGGGTACTGGTTGAGACCGGCGGGGCATACTGGATCGCATTGACCCTTCTCCAGTTCACCGAACCCCTTGGAATGGGTCAGGGCCTGGGCCTTCTACTGTCAGGAAACATTATCACCGGTCTTATGACCCAGCTCATGGCGGACGGTCCCGCGTGTGCGGCTGTCGGCCCGGTAACGCTGTCCATGGCCGGAATCGTCCACCCCGGAACCGCGATGATACCATTTGTGGCGATGGGAACATCGATTGCCTCTTCATTTGCTTACTGCCTGGTCATCGGCACCCCGCCCAATGCCATCGTGTATGCAAGCGGTTACCTTCATGCAAAAGACTACCTGCGCGTAGGCGTAATACTGTGGTTTACCAACATGGCCGGACTGCTCATCCTGGCGGCGACCTACTGGCGGTGGATGGGATGGCCCGGACTTCCGGCAGCGTTTTAGTTGTTTTTAATGACAGGAGGAAAAAATGACAGCCATTGAAGTTTCGGCATACAGGGCAGCAGGGATCAGTTTTTACAAAGACACCGTAAAAATCGTGCTCCACCCCCGGGATTTTTATGAGACCATGACAGGTGAAAAAGATCAACGGGCGGCCGTGATATTTTTGTGCATATGCGCGGGCATTTACAGCATCGCCGCGACGTTTTTCGCACTTGAAAACCATGCCACGTATTTTTTTCTGATGCTGGCAAACGGCATGCTATACCCTGTTGTGACGGCCGCAAGCCTGCACCTTGTCTTGTGGGCATCAGGATCTACCAAATCCGGATTTTCAACAACTTTCAGGATTGTCGCCTATGCCAACGTCGTCCTGCTGCTGGCCTGGATACCCGGCCTGGCGCCTTTTGCAGAAATTTTTAAATACTACCTGGTGGGTATGGGCCTGATAAAAACCGTTGAAATATCCTGGATAAAGGCCGTTGCAGTAATTTTGGGAACACTTGGCATACTGCTGTTGTTTCTTCACCTTGCACGAATCTTTATCACCGGTTCACTATGACTCTGACAACAAGATTTCATTCTAACAGGACCAGGCGGATACAATGCACATTTGCCGTCTTTACTAAGCAGGAGGAAATACAATGAACGATAAGATAAAAGTATTAATGGTAGACGATGAGGACCGTTTTCGGGAAACAACTGAAAAAATCCTTCGCAAAAAAGGATTCGAAACCATAATGGCCGCCACCGGTGAAGAAGCCCTGGGCAAAATGGGTGAATATCCGGACGTGGTGGTGCTGGATGTCAAGATGCCGGGAATGGACGGTCACCAGGTGCTTCGAGAATTAAAAGCACTGAAACCGGACCTGCCGGTCATCATGCTGACAGGGCATGGGAAAAAGCCTTCTGCCGCAGCCGCCCTGGAAGAAGGGGCCTTCGATTATCTCACCAAACCGTGCGATGTGAATATGCTGGCAGCCAAAATCGACGAGGCATACCATTTTTCCCAAGTCGACAGGCCCGAAGAAGAGCGGCAGGTAAGGCATATCATGATCCCCATATCGGATTACACCACCATAAAAGAAGATGCATCGATAGCGGAAGCCATTGAAAAGCTCCGGGACTCGTTTTCAGCGGCGGCCCACACCAGTCGCCTGATGGAAATCGGTCACCGCTCCATCATGGTATTTGATAACCAGGGAAAAATGAAAGGTCTCCTTGATATCAGGAACCTGTTGACAGCATTAATGCCCCCTTACCTGTCCATGCCCAAGCCCTCCATGGCGGACAGCATTCAGTTTTCCCCCATGTTCTGGTCCGGGGCCTTTTACCGGGAGGTAAGGCAACTCTCAAAAACGAGGGTGAAGCAAATCATGTCACCGGCGCCAAACACCGTCAAAGAAAACGCCAACCTCATGGAAGCCGCCTACATGATGGTCAGCAACAAGGTCATACGCATGGCCGTAGTCAACAAAAGCAACGCGGTGGTGGGCGTCATACGTGAATGGGATCTCTTTTTCGAAATGGAAAGAGCGCTTCGTCTGTCCAAGGAATAAATAATTATTGCGAGTTGGCCAGTAAAAGGCGCCAGCTTCACAATTCATGACACAATTCTTGTACGGGCACATGCGACGTGCCCGTACAAGATCAGAAGCAAACTCCCCATCACCTTCTTAATTAAAAAAGAAGAGAAATTAATAAAGAAGAGACTTCACGCCCCATATTACCTCCATAGAGAAACTCTTCTTGAGTTTGAGACAATAATTCTTTACAGTTATATTCGATTTATTCATTTGACTCGTCCTTCTAACCGAATGTAAATCCGAAGCCGGAACCGAAACCAACACTGCTGAGACACAGGGTGTGTGAAATCAGCAGCATGTGCCAAGTGTATACCGGAACAAAAAGGCATCAAAATACCGATATGCTTGAAACTCCCAATCGAAGCAATACTTATACAAAGTCTATATTTCTGGTATTACTAGCAGCCGTTGGTTTCTTTTTGGCGGCGGTTGTTCTTGGGTTATGGCATGCTGCTGAAATACGCAATATCGTATCCCAACAGTTCAATGAAGAACAACTGGTTATCGCCCAAAACGTCGCAGGTCTCATCGAAAGAGAACTGGGCTCCCTGGAAAAGGAAATCATTTTATTAAGCAGAGAGGTTACAGCGACTCCCCTCAACCCGAAGGTCCAGCAACATGTAATACAAAGCAGCCTCGCCCGGATAATTGAAAGCGGGGTGAGAAAAATCATGATTGTCCGTTCCAGCCCCAACAACACCGGAGATGAAATACATCATTATACGCAGAACAATTACTGGGTGTCGGAGTATCCTTCTTTTCCCCCGCCGGATACCATCCCCCCGGAAACGGTCTGGTTCTCTGATCCAAATCCCAACAAATCCGACATCACCATGTACATGGCGGTTAGCATTTCCGGTCCGGATCAGGGATTAATCGTTTTTGACGTAAACGTGTCCTGGTTGCTGAACCCGTTTGTAGAGAACATCCGATCCGGCAAAACCGGTTATGCCTGGATAATCAACGACAAGGGGTTTTTCCTGTTTCATCCGGAAAAAGATTTTATTGGCCGGGATGCCTTTGATGTAAGACAACAAAAAGACCCTCACATCTCCTTTCATACCATCAATTTTATCCAGAAAGAAAAAATGCTCAAGGGCATGAGAGGCACGGGTTCCTATGAATCCGGTTGGCATCGAGGAATGACCGGTTTGATTGACAAGTTCATTGCCTACAGCCCGATCCATATCAGTGATCATTTCCCGCAAAAATGGTCCATTGCGGTAGTCGCCCCGGTATTGGAAATCGAGGGTCTTGTCAAAGCCGCTAATAACCGCCAGCTTCTCCTCCAATTGCTGATCCTGGCTGCTATCGTTGCTGCGGCATCCGCTATTTTACTTTTTGAAAAAAAATGGTCCCGGTTTCTCGAACTTGAGGTGAGCGAACGAACCCATGCCCTGAGACATTCCGAAGAAAAATATCGCTCTCTCATTGAAAGTGCCGAGGATTTTATTTTCACAATCGACATAGACGGGGTTTTCAAATCCATCAACCCCTTTGCTGCCGGCATTTTCGAAAAAAGCCCGTCCGATTGTCTGCACAAACCGCTTTCGTCCCTCTTTCCAACGCATGTAGCGAAAAAAATACACCAACTCGCTGGCCGGGTCTTTCAGGAGGCAAAAAGTGTACGGGATATCCTTGAAATCGTGGAAAAAGACCACCGCACCTGGATCAACGCCAATTTCATGCCACTGAAGGATAAAACAGGGAAAGTCAGCGCTGTTTTGTGCATCGCAAGGGATATTACTGATCAGAAAAACCTGGAAAGCAGGCTCATCAATGCTGAAAAGCTCGCTTCGATAGGCACCCTCGCGGCCGGCGTGGCGCATGAAATCAATAATCCGATTGGCGTGATTCTCGGCTTCTCGGATCTCTTGCTGCAGGACGCAGATCCGGAAAGTCAGGCATGGGAGGATTTAAAAACCATTGAACGCCAGGGGCTGCACTGTAAACAAATCGTGGAAAACCTGCTTAGCTTCGCCCGCCATGGCAAAGAAAACACCGAGCGCACAGATATTTACGAGTGTATTAATGAAGTCGTTAAAATCGTCAAGCACACCTTGGACATCAACGATATCACACTGGAGATGCATATGGCAGAGCGTCTTCATGAAGTCAGCGGTGATTTCCGACAATTGCAGCAGGTGTTTCTGAACCTTGTCAACAATGCCATATCCGCCATGCCTGTCGGTGGCGAACTGATCATATCCGGCCGAATGGATGAGACTAAGCGATGGGTGATCATTTCCCTTTCCGATACCGGCAGCGGCATACCGGAAGCGGATATAAGCCATATTTTCGAGCCGTTTTTTACCACCAAGCCCGAGGGTGAGGGAACCGGGCTGGGTCTGTTCGTCAGCTACGGCATCGTCAGCCGTTATGGGGGGACGATCGAATGCACATCACAAACGGATGAGATTTCGAACCGTCCCGGCACCAATTTCACCATTACCCTTAAATCGGCACCAAAAAGGTCGGACCATGAGTAAAATACTTGTCGTTGATGATGAAAAGGATATGTTAACCCTTCTCAAGCGCATTATCAGCGGAGAAGCCGGGCACGAAGTCACTGTTCACAATGATCCGTTCAAAGCGATGAGCGCATTGAAATCCGAAGCATTCGATCTCGTCCTTACCGATCTCAAAATGCCCAAAATGAATGGCATTCAGATACTTGAAAGTGTAAAATCGCACAATCCGGATATACCTGTGGTGATTATGACGGCTTACGCCACCATTGAAACCGCGGTGGAAGCAATTCAAAAAGGCGCCTTTGACTATATCGCCAAACCTTTCCGACGCGAACGAATTATCGTAACCACGGATAAAGCCTTACAGTGGCACGACCTTTTAAAGGAAAACCGCAGGCTTCGAAAATTGGCGGAGGAATCCGGAACCCCCCCAGACATGGTTACGAATTCGCCTCTAATGCAAAAAGTCATAGAACGTGTCCTCCAGGTCGCGCCAACCATGGGAACAGTGCTGATAACAGGGGCCAGCGGAACCGGCAAGGAACTGGTGGCCAGGGCAATCCACCGTCACAGCCTCAGGGCCGACGGAAAGATGGTCACCCTAAACTGTGCCGCCCTGCCTCCGGAAATCATGGAAAGCGAGCTTTTCGGACATGTAAAGGGCGCATTTACCGGTGCGTATAAAGACACGAAAGGCGTTGTGGAAGAAGCCCACAAAGGAACACTTTTTCTTGATGAAATCGGTGAGTTAAACCCCCGCTTGCAAACCAGGCTTCTGCGACTTTTGCAACAGGGCGAGTACAAGCCCGTCGGAAGCGCTGTAACAAAAAAAGCGGATCTTCGATTCATTGCTGCAACCAACCGTGACCTTGCCGAAGCCATCCAGGAAAGACGCTTTCGGGAAGACCTGTACTATCGCCTGAATGTGATCAGACTCGACCTGCCCACGCTAAAGGAAAGAAGTGAGGACATACCCCTTTTGAGCTACCATTTCCTGGCCAAATACAGCTGCATCAACAAAAAGGATATCCGATCCATTTCACCGGAAGCCATGTATGCCCTGAGACACTATGATTACACCGGAAACGTGCGGGAACTTGAAAACATTATCGAACGCAGTGTTATCTTCTGCCAGGGAAGTGAAGTGATAAAACAGGATTTGTGCCTCGAAGAAACCAATGGATTCGGAGGGCAAGTACATCATGATACAAACATGTTCTCTTTACCTTTCAAGGAGGCCCGTGAAACGATGCTGAAACAATTCTACCGGGCCTACATTGAATCACTGCTTCAAAAAAGTGGCGGCAACGTCAGCCAGGCGGCCGAAATAGCGGGAATCCAACGACAGTATCTGCACCGTCTGATCAAAGAACTGGACGTGGAAAACGAAGGGAATCGACGCGAATAATATTACAGGCGTTAAAGCAGGTGCCTCGATTGGTTAATGAAGTCTGAAAATTCAACGCCCTTCTCGAAAAAACACGCAAAGAAATGAAAACGTCTAATCCTAAAAGGTCCGAGGGAATCGGTTTTCACAATGATCCTATAGGTGAATATCAGGAAAGGCAAAGCCGGAGACCAACCTGCGATGGTAGATTACTCCGAACAAGACGTTCAGGTTGACGCTGACTTTGCCTTTCCTTACAAAATAACAATCGGATCCCTGTGATCAAAACGCCTGGTCTGGTTCCAGCACTAAATTTCCTCGTGATACTCCTGCAGTGATTTTACCGCCCCCTGCCCTTCCCGACGCGCCTGGATCCCTTTGGCCGTGGCCACGGCCGCGGCAATGGTCGTGATATAGGGAACCTTATACCGTATAGCCGTCTTGCGGATATAGGAATCATCCTCCTGACTGTCCTTGCCGCAAGGGGTGTTGATGACCAGGTTCACTTCCCGGTTCTTGACGGCATCGACAATATCGGGGCGCCCGTGACCAAGCTTTTTCAATATTTCCGATTCGATCCCGTGCTTTTCCAGAAAGGCTTTTGTGCCGTTGGTGGTGTAAATTTTAAACCCGAGATCCGAGAACAACCGGGCGGGCATCACCACGCTGGACTTGTCCTTGTCCGCAACGGTTATTAAAACGTTTCCTTCCACGGGAAGGGACGTTTGCGTGGCTTCCTGGGCCTTGTAAAAAGCCATGCCAAAGGAATCGGCAAGCCCCAGAACCTCTCCGGTGGAACGCATCTCCGGCCCCAGCAGGGGATCGACCTCAGGAAACATGTTAAACGGGAAGACCGCCTCCTTGACACCGTAATAGGGGATCATTTTCCTTTCGAGCCCGAAACTTGACAGGCTCTCTCCCAGCATGATCTTTGTCGCGATACGCGCCATGGCAAAGCCGCAAACCTTGGATACGATGGGAACCGTGCGCGAGGCGCGCGGATTGGCCTCCAGTATATAGACCAGATCATTTGCGATGGCGTACTGGATATTCATCAAGCCCACCACTCCGAATTCAACGGCAATCTTGCGGGTATATTCAATTATGGTATCCACGTGCCGGGGAGGTATGCTGACCGGTGGAAGCACGCAGGCAGAGTCCCCCGAATGAATCCCGGCAAACTCAATGTGCTCCATTACAGCCGGAACAAAAGCGTCTTTACCATCGGAGATCGCATCGGCTTCTGCCTCGATTGCCGACTCCAGGTAGCGGTCGATCAGGATGGGGCGTTGCGGCGAAATGTCAACGGCCACTGCGAGATAGCGTTGCAGCATGGTTTCATCCATGACAATTTCCATTGCCCGGCCGCCCAGAACATAAGAAGGGCGTACGATCAGCGGATAACCGATCTGATTGGCGATGACCAGTGCTTCTTCAAAAGAATGGGCCATGCCGGATTCCGGTTGCGGAATACCCAGTTTCCGGATGATCTGGTTGAATTGATCCCTGTCTTCGGCAAGATCGATGATTTCAGGGGATGTTCCCAGGATCTTCACCCCGGCGGCCGCAAGCTCGCTTGCGATATTCAAGGGTGTCTGCCCGCCGAATTGCACAATCACGCCTTCTGGCTTTTCTTTTTCATATATGGCCAGCACATCTTCAACGGTCAGGGGCTCGAAATAGAGCTTGTCCGCCGTATCATAGTCCGTTGAGACCGTCTCCGGGTTGCAATTGACCATGATCGACTCGTAACCGGCTTCCCGGATGGCAAATGCCGCGTGTACACAGCAATAATCGAACTCGATCCCCTGCCCGATCCGGTTGGGGCCACCGCCCAGAACCATTATTTTTTTCCGGTCGGATATGGGGACTTGGGTTTTGGTGCCATTGTATGTCGAGTAGTAATATGCCGCATCCTTGACGCCCGAAACCGGCACGGCATCCCATGTTTCAACGACGCCAAGGGATTTCCGCCTTTCCCGTATGTCGGATTCCTTTACCCCCAGCAGACTGGCGAGGTATCCGTCTGCAAAGCCATCTTTCTTGGCCTGGGTCAAAAGGTCATCCGGCGGAATCCGGCCTTTGTGCTTCAAAATTTCTTCTTCCAGGTCGACCAGTTCCTTCATCTGCTCGATGAACCATCGCTTGATCCAGGTGATTTCATGAAGACGATCAATATCCGCCCCTTTTCTCAGTGCTTCGTAAAGAATGAAATGGCGCTCGCTGGTGGGCGCCCCGACCATGTCATAGAGTTCATCAAGCGTTTTTTTGTTGAAATCCATGGCAAAACCCAATCCGTATCGATTGATCTCCAGGGAGCGGATCGCCTTTTGGAAAGCCTCCTTATAGGTTTTGCCAATACTCATGACCTCGCCCACGGCCCGCATCTGGGTACCCAACTTGTCCTCCACCCCGGCAAACTTCTCAAAGGCCCACCGGGGAAACTTGACCACCACGTAGTCTCCGGAAGGGGTGTACTTATCCAGGGTACCGTCCCGCCAGTACGGAATTTCATTCAGTCGCAACCCCCCGGCCAGCATCGCTGAAATCAAGGCGATCGGAAATCCCGTGGCTTTCGAAGCCAATGCGGAGGACCGGGATGTCCGCGGGTTGATTTCGATGACCACCACCCGTCCGGTTTCAGGGTCATGGGCCAGCTGAATGTTGGTACCACCGATGACTTCGATGGTCTCCACGATGGAGTAGGCTATTTCCTGAAGTTTGGCCTGGAGATCTTCGGCAATGGTCAGCATGGGGGCCGTGCAGTAGGAATCTCCCGTATGAACCCCCATGGGATCGACATTCTCAATAAAACAGACGGTCACCATGCGATTATCGGCATCACGAACCACCTCGAGTTCCAGTTCCTCCCACCCAAGCACCGACTCCTCGATGAGGACCTGGTTGATGATACTGGCAGACAACCCCCGGGATGCAATGACCTTCAGTTCCTCCACGTTATAGACCATGCCGCCGCCGGTTCCCCCCATGGTATAAGCCGGGCGGATAACCACCGGATACCCGAGTTCCGCAGCCACGACTTCCGCATCCTCTATGGTGTTGACGGCCTTGCTTCGGGGCATTTCCACGCCGATCCGGTCCATGGCTTCCTTAAACAGGGTGCGATCTTCACCGCGTTCTATCGCCCCGGCATTGACACCGATCAACTCGACATTGAATCGATCGAGAACCCCCGCAGTGGTCAGTTCGGAAGACAAATTCAGCGCCGTCTGACCGCCCAGGTTGGGGAGAAGGGCATCGGGGCGTTCTTTTTCAATGATGCGCTCGAGGGTCTGCACATTTAACGGCTCAATATACGTCACATCCGCCATTTCAGGGTCGGTCATGATGGTGGCGGGATTGGAGTTGACCAGTACAATCTCGTATCCAAGGGCACGGAGCGCCTTGCATGCCTGGGTTCCGGAATAGTCGAATTCACAGGCCTGACCAATGACGATGGGGCCGGATCCTATAATCATAATTTTTTTAATATCTTCTCGTCTGGGCATTGCCCCTCCTTAATATAACACTTCGTTTCCAAAAGACCGTTCCTCGCAGGTATATTTCATTTCTTGCATAACTTGACCGGCATCAGCCCCTGCCTGCTCCTGCCCTGCTCGCAAATATGACGAGTGCGAATCTCTTTTACGAAATCAACCATTAAGTTGACAACAAAAATTTTTAAAAACCGTCAACCAGCATGTCACTTTTCGGATGAACCCCCGAAATATCGGATATTTCATGCAAGGCAACGAACAAAGGAGGATATAGTGTCATCGATGATGAAGGACTGTTAATTTCATTTCGTTTTATCCGCCCGCCGCTTCACTTTTCCAAGGAGATCCCGAAAAGCACGGTTCAACCGGATGAATGTGTCATGATCCCCGCCCTTGTCGGGGTGAACCTTGTGAGCCATTGCCCGGTATTGACGGGTTATTTTACTGACGGTCATCTGCGGCAGTTCACCGGCGGTCAGCCCCATTACGGAGAGGGCTTCATCAACGGGCATCGGCGCTTTCCGGGGCGGCGGACGATGACCGTGGTGGCGTCTCCTGAACTGCCACATCAGGTCTTCAAGGTAGACACTCCCTTCAAATTCGGTGTCAAAGAACCAGAAGACATAGCGCATCAGATAATCATTGAGCCGGTCTGAAACCCCCAGTTCCCCCCAAAAGTCTTCATCCGCATTAATGCTGCAAAGTTCTTCGATGAACGCGTCATCCACCTTGTCCTGATCCAGCACCTGGGGAAACTTTCGGGAAATTTCACTTTCAAAATGGCCCGCCACATTGAACACGGCATACATGTAATTCTTTTTTTCCCGTTCATTCAGCACATATTCCATTTCCATGAACTGCTGCTCGATTTCATCCCGGGATTTATCCAGCAACTTCCGGTAAATCT
>SLIE01000389.1 GCA_007135795.1 Desulfobacterales bacterium | reverse complement strand
TGGGTCATCTTCGCGCAACCCCTTTTCTTTCAGGATTTCCTGAAACTCCGTCTGCAGCCCGGGATGGCGGTAGCGCCCCAGCCGTTCAAAAACGTAATGGATTGCCCCGTATCGAACGACCCGCTGGCGCGTATAACGGAAATACCAGATTATTCCAAGGATGATTACGGCAACCGAGAGGAGGGTTGTCAGCCAGCCCATCTCGAAAATCAACCAGCCACTGATAAAGACCCCTGCAATCGGTATATAGGGGTAGAAAGGAACTTTGAACCCGGGGTCGTAGCTGTCGATCCGGCTTTCCCTCATAACGATCACCGCGAGGTTGATCATCCCAAAGACCAGCAGGTTGAAGGAACTGCCGAGTTTGGCCAGGGCTTCGGTCGACAGCAACAGGATCAAGACGATCATTGTGATGCCTGTCATGAGAATGGCCCGGGTCGGAGTGTTGAACCGTCCGAGTTTTTCCAGGTTTGCTGGTACTATTTTGTCGCGGGCCATTGCAAGCGGATATCGGCTGGCGGAGAGAATCCCGGCGTTACCCGTGGAGGCAAAAGCCGCTATGGCCGCTATGATAATAAGGATCATCCCTGCGGTACCCGGCACCCATTCGGAGATGGTGTAGGCAGCTGTCGCAACGGGTGCGAGATCTCCACGCAAACTCTCCGGATCGATTACCGCGATCAGAATGAAAACGCCCAGCACGTAAACAACCATTACCGTGACCAGTGAAAGAATCATTCCGAGCGGCAGGTTTCGCTCCGGCTCTTTTACCTCTTCACTTACACTCGTTACATGCGTCAGACCCGCATAAGAGATAAAAACCAGGCCCACCGTTGAAATCAGCCCGGGTATGCCGTTTTGCTCATGGAGGAAAGGTGAAAACCGTTCCAGGAGTTGTCCTGGGGGCATGTTGCCGAAGATATACCAGAACCCTTGAAGGATAAAGAGCCCCAGCACCCCGAGCAGCATAGCGACCAGCACTTTTTGCAGAAAAGTCGATTCCTTTGCGCCGGAAATGTTCAATCCAACGAAGATTACGGTCAGCATGACCGCAAACAACTTGATGAACCATATGGATCCCGTGCTGTTTTGAAACAGGTATGCCGCCAGGCCGGGGGCCGCCATCAGGTAAGCCCCCATACCGACGAGCGCGAAGGCGGATTTGAACACGAGCGCCAGCCACGAGCCTATCCCCGTGATGGTTCCAAATGCCGGTCCGAGGCTGCGGTCGAGGAAATAATAAGGGCCTCCGGCACGCGGCAGGGCTGTTGAAAGTTCCAGTATGCCAAGCATCGAGGGGACCATGAGGCATCCGGCAATCAGGTAGGCCAGCACGGTGGAAGGTCCCGCGCCCGCGGTTGCCAGCCCGGGAAGAAGAAAGAAGCCTGAACTGAACATGGAGCCGGTGGAAATACAGTAAATATCCCAGAGTCCCAGTTCTTTTTTGAGTTTGGACGTTTTTTTCTCCTTTTGTCCGGTTTCGGAAAAACGGTCAGCCAATCGGCGTTCTCCCCTTTCTGGGTGCAAGTTATGACGACTTCGTAAAAGGTCGAATATCTGCGTTACGCGTAATCCTTAGAATTTGCGGTTTACGCCTTGTAGACATGCATGTACACTTAAGTACGCTGCATATTTGGAGATTGCGCAAGCCTTGATTTTGAAACGTTTATAAAATCTTCCGGCCGCGACTTTTTACGAGTCCATCAGTTATCGCTACCAGAAAAATTACCAGAAGAATGCGTTTTGTCGAAAATAATCGGAGTTAAAATCAGTTCCGATTTACTCAATGTTCATTGCACTCCATGGAAAGGGAGCTACAAGCCAGCAAAAAAACATCTGGGATGTTTTGATAAAAATGTGATGGCTTGTCTGGAATAGCGGGCTTTGCCCGGTTTTAAAGGAGAGCCAGGCAAGAGGCTGGCGCTCCCATGGGGGATGAGGCTATATGGGTTGTTGATCTTTGGATCTTTGCGTTTGCTTTGGTTTTTAAGCGAGGCGGTTGCGACAGTTTTCAAAGAGCCAACCGGCTTTACACCTGCAGCCCGGCGTATAGCTGGGAGCGCCAGGCTCCCGCCTGGCATCAGACCCGGGCGATAGCCCGGTGAGGGGTTGGTTTTTCGAAACAATTCATGCCTTTTTATGTTCCAGGCGCAACGGATTAATCTTGTCGTATAATTTAATTTTATAAAATAGCATTGTTTGTTATGTAGGTTGTGCTCGGGATAGAACCCAACGCTGATGATTCACTTACACAATCATGGAGGAAAAAATGACAAACTACAATTCCGAACCGGATGAGATTGTTCAGGCCGAAAACGGTCTCTTTACGCCCGATCGGAAGATGGCGGCAATGATCTATATCCTGTACCTGGGGAGCCTGGTCATTGCCGTTACAGGCATTGTTGGCGTGGTAATCGCCTATGTATATCGAGGTGAGGCATCCGAAATTGTTCAGACGCATTACCGCTTTCAGATCCGTACATTCTGGATGGGCTTTCTTTTTGGTGTGATCGGACTCCTTCTGACGGTGGTGGTACTGGGTATTCTGGTTTGGCTCTTTTTGCTTATCTGGCTCGTGGCACGCTGCGTAATCGGTCTCAAGTATCTGAATGAAGGCAAACCAGTGCCCAATCCGGGAAGCTGGTTGTTCGGTTTATAAGGCAACAGGGCTCTGCACGGAGATTTTGTGGCGGATATCGTTCGGATGCGGGAGTAAGGGCATGCTTCATGCGGGTTTGACTGCAATGCGGGGTTGCGATTATACCCGCGTTGAACATGCCGGGTGCAGGGATTACAATTATTGTATTGCATATTATTGTACCCGAACGAAAAGCAGGATTTTTGATCCAGATATAACAACGCACAGTCCTATTATCATCCGTTAGTAATGGGGCGTCACCAGAATGAACGACGTCGGCACCAGCGAGAATCGGGACGAAACCCTCCCTGGGCGGGAGGAACTGGACAGGGAGCGCTACGAGCTGCTTCAGCGCCTCGAAGATGTATTGGAAACCCCCATGGTGTTGCTTGCGTTCGTGTGGCTGGCGCTGCTGGTGGTTGAGCTGACGTGGGGTGAGTATTACCCGTTTCGTATTCTCGGGACGATCATCTGGATCATCTTTATCGTCAATTTTTCAGTGGAATTCATCCTGGCCCCCCGTAAAAAAGCTTACCTTAAAAAAAACTGGATTCCCGCAATTGCCTTGGTATTGCCGGCATTGCGCATTTTTCGAATCTACCGTTTGATTCGGGTGTTTCGGATGGCCCGCGTAGGACGGGGGTTGCGATTGTTTCGTCTCGTCAGTTCCCTGAACCGGGGGATGCGCGCGTTGGGCGCAAGCCTGCGTCGTCGGGGCTTTGGGTATGTCGTGGCCCTTTCGGTGCTGGTCGTTATCGCAGGCGCGGCCGGAATGTACGCCTTTGAGCGAGAGATTCCCGATGGTCTGAACAGTTATGGCGAGGCGTTATGGTGGACCGCGATGATAATGACGACGATGGGGTCGCAGTACTGGCCGCAGACGTTCGAAGGCCGGTTGTTGTGCTTCTTTCTGGCAATCTATGCGCTTGGCGTCTTTGGTTACGTGACGGCAACGCTTGCCACCTTCTTCATCGGCCGGGACGCGGAAAGTGATGAAGCAGAGGTGGCGGGGGCGAAAGAGCTTGTCAAGCTAAGGAGGGAGGTAATCGCCCTGCGCGACGATATTCGCACGCAGGCGCGTCAATCACCGGAGCCGTGACGTGGGCTGGCATAAATGGCCACCATTCAATGTTTGAATCAGACGGTAAACGTGTCAGCGTCGGTTCCGGCGTGTCTCATAAAATTTCTGGCATCTGTTTCTTCGAGATCGATCCCCAAATATTTTTTAAGCATTGAGATATATCCCGATGCCATAGTTACCGGCGTTTCGTTCCGATCGTCCCCGGATGTGACGATCAGCCGATTGTTTAACAGGGTAATCCTGCCCTCCGTGGTCGCTTTCGTGCATAGCGGTTGGCGTGTGAAGTGGGAATCTTCGGAAGTCTGGTGATAGACGTTCATGCCGCTGAAATCTTCAAGTTTCCTTGGTTCCAGTGAAAAGATATACAAGGGATCCCAGTCTGATTCCATATCCCGGCGTTGCAGCACCCACTGAGAATCCGACTCTTTCAGGCGATAGAAATAGCCCTGCTGCAGGGATGACGCTTCATCAAACCCAATGGGCTCAATAAAGGAATCGCCGAACCCCACATCGGCGATCAGCGGTTTTTCTGCTTCAACCAGCAACACCATATGATCGAATTCAGGGCCGATGCTCCCTTTATCAAAGACCCTTGCAGAAAGCATCGTCACATTGAATCCGAATGCCGTAAGCAGCCATCCGAATAAACCGTTGAGCTCATAGCAGTAACCTCCCCGGTTGTTGTAAACGACCTTGTCATAAAAGGATTGGAGGGTAAGGACAATCGGTCGCCCAAGAAAAATGTCAAGGTTCTCAAAAGGAACCGAGAAAAGATGCCCTTTGTGGAGCTGATTAAGGGCCGCAGTCGTTGCCTCGACCGGCCCGGTGTATCCGATGCGATTAAGGTATCTGTTTTTTTCCATGACGGTACAACCTTTTAGTAGGGATCGCGGGGCGATCCGAAATATGATCCGAAAGTGCTCGCGCAATAATAAAGCCGAAGGCAAACGCTTCCAAAACCATTTCCAAGGGGAAGCGGGCTGGTTTTCATCGATCCAATGATGGACGTGGTTTTATTATGAAGAACGGCGCGACGGTGATACAATTCCGTCAAAGAGCAGCTTGAACAGATCATCCACAGTGTCGTCTGAAATGCTGTATCCGAAAATGACCGGGGCCATGCAGGTATGTTCGATCCCGCCCAGAATCATGTTCCTGATTCTGGAGATGGGGATATCATTACGAATCTCACCGCTTTCCACCCCCTGGTTGATGATGGCGGTCATGGATCGGCTGTAGGTTTTGATCAGTTCATAGGTATCGCTTTCAAAATAGCCCGGGAAATTTCTTACCTCCAGCAGGAGTATTTTTGCAAATACCCGGTTGGCGTCGTACATGGCAATATGGCCCCTGACCAGCATCTCAAGCTTGTTCAGAGCGCCTTTGGCCGCTTTGATCTGCCGGCCGATTTCCCCCATGAATTCAATCATGTAGTTGTGGAGGATAAAATGGAGCACCCCCCGTTTGTCCTTGTAGTACCGGTAGATCAGGGATTCGTTCACCTGGGCTGTTCTGGAGATTTCCGCTGCTGAAATGGAGTTGAAATCCTTTTCCTTTAAAAGGGCTTCCAGGGCGTCGGCCAGCTTCATCATGCTGGGGGGCAGGGCGGTCCGCCTCTGGTGGGTTGCTGCAAGATTCAATTTTATCGCCTTATCAAAATCCATGGATTCATTTCCTTAGCGGGTATATATATCTGGAAAATCCCTGTCGGTCAATTTTATTTAATACGTTCTTTTATTTGGAAGTAACACTTAATTACATGACTGTCAACCGCATGGCGGATGAAATTTGATTTTGCCCGGAAAGGCGATCTCTCCGCCAGAAAGAAAGAATTCATAACAGCTTGCAGAGAGTTGAAAAATTGAAGTTGCAATTAATTGTCCGGCAACGGCTTACAAACCAGGAACCACCCTCATTTTTTCGCTTGCATTCAATCGGTAATCCTGTTATCGATTTTTATTGTAAGTAACTATTACTTACAAGCGTTGATCGATTTCTTAAGCACATGAACTCGTTTTTTAAAGGGGATACGCATGGCGCTCAATCTGGAATCCATCGGAAAAAAAATCGGCCCCTATATCCGGGATTACACACGAAGACCGGTAATCAAAAATTAAGGAGGAAATCTCACGATGATAGGCATTACTTCATACGGCGCTTATATTCCGCGGTTGAGACTGAACCGGTCTTCCATTGTCCAGGCCATGGGCTGGTTCGCACCGGCCATCATGGCGGTATCCCAGGGAGAGCGCTCCCTGTGCAACTGGGACGAAGATGCTTTGACCATGGCAGTTGCGGCGGCCCGCGACTGTCTCAAAGGGATGGACAAGTCTCAATTGGACGCTTTATACCTGGCATCCACCACCCTGCCTTTTGCCGATCGGCAGAACGCCGGCGTGGTGGGCGCCGCCCTGAACCTGAAAGAGGAGATGATTCAAACGGATTTCTCATCTTCCCAGAAGGTGTCCACAACCGCTTTGATCACGGCCCTGGAAGGCATAAAGAGCGGGGAGCGCAAAAACATCATGGTGGCTGCCACGGACAAGCGGGACGCCAAGGCCGCTTATTTTTATGAAATGTGGTTCGGAGACGGTGCCGCGGCCTTGAGCGTGGGCGATGAGAATGTCATTGCCG
>SLIE01000489.1 GCA_007135795.1 Desulfobacterales bacterium | reverse complement strand
ATTGACTTTAGCAACCGTGAACATCCCCTTGGGTTATTTTATTGGCACAAGATCCCATAATCTTCCTTCCCACAGCTAATATTTAATCCTGTAATGGAGATACATCAAACGCCTGTTTTGTTACGAGCCACCTCAAAAAAATATCTATAATACTTTGATAAATCTGATTTATAGTGTTTGCATAACGTCATAAGCAAGTAATGTATTTCAGAATGAGCTTCATTTCTCTCAGCCAACCCCCGAATTTACCCGGTTTACATATGCTATACAACCTAATGACAATACACCTCAGAGAACACAGATCCACAGCCGTTGATCAAATATCATTTTTCTCTGTACCCTCTATGGTGAAAACAAATTTTTAAGATAGCTTCGGAAGTCCGACATTGCCGTATCGTCCGTTATGCCAAATCCAGCATTGATGCACTCGTAAAAACCGCACAAACGGTGAATATGCCTAAATTAAAAATTCCATATACAAGGCATAGTGATTTAATTCCGAGTGGATATAAAATCGCTCCCGCATACTATATGGGATTTTTAGCGACATCATAAATTTTGATATACCAGACCCCTTTAAACTTTGAATCTTGGTTGACTGTTCCACATAAGATTAAACACGGGGACACGGAGTTGCGGGTTTCTGATAAACATTTTTTGTCTGCGGGTATTGCGGGATATGATTACATAAGAATTTAGGTGAAGATACAGGATTGATATTATTTTGTCGGGATGCCGTTTTCATTATTATGATCACAAAAGGGTTCGGGATCTGCCCCGATCCATAAACCCAGTAGACAAATAAAAGGAGAGAAATTATGCCTATCATCTTATGGCTGCTCGGCGTTCCGATTTCACTGATTATCATTCTCTGGCTTCTTGGTGTTTTTTAATGGTTGATGTCAGGAAGTAATGGCACGTAACGAGGAAATCATTTTTGAGGATTGTGGTGCGTTTGTCCTGTTTTTGGTGGGAACACGATGGTGTGACGCCATGGCAGTTGGAATAAAGGGCAAATGGTTCCGGGAAATTCCAGAGCCAAGCAAGGACAAGCCTGGGGGGAGCTTACCCCGGCTTGTCCCATTCGGTTCCCTCTTCCCACAACGCTTAATTACGGTCCTCTCAGTTCATTTCATAGTACAGCTTTCCGATAAATCCTGTTTTGCAATTCCGTGAATCGCCTTTAATAACTCAGAGGCGAATTCAGTCTTACTGATAAACCTCCTGCCCCACCCTGTGGTTCATAAATAACATAAGAAACAAATGGTTATTTTTAAAAAACCCTGATTCATGATATTTTCATACCGAATCAGTTTTCCGCTAATTCCGGCTTTCCAAGTGATAAGGTAGCCTCCCCAACAACACGCAGTGCATTAAGTTTTCTGAAATGGCTTTTTCGGTCTCTTTTTGCCAAATCCCAACCGTCCGATCCGGGTCAAACCCATGATTTCCGGCGTAATACCTGCAACCATCAATTATTTTCAGCTTTCCCGTTTCAAGATAATAGACAATATCCAAATTGGCTTTCGAAAAATCCTATGCGATCATATCATAGCGATAAAAATCTACCGCCATGATTCACTTTTGATTCGTATTGAGTCTTTCCGGAATAAAGATGAAGGCAACCTTTCGATAGATTTCATATCATCAAAAATAATACATGCATCCATCCTGATATGAACACGCCACACAAAATCATTTCAAGCCGGTCAGCCAGCAGGCTCAGCAACAAATGAAAATCTTGCAGTATTGCTGAAATGTGATAAAATATGTTGTCGTTTAATTGAGTTACAGTTTTTATAATAAACCATTAACCCTCGAAACCGTTATGTTAACGATAGACAAGGATGTCAGACCGAGATACTGTTGTTTTAAATTTATCTTTAAAGGAGACACATCATGCCGCATCAATTTAGCAATATCCGTCCCAACCTTTTGGGCGATTACCCCGAGATCCACCCCACGGCACTCATTGACCCGTCCGCCCAGATCATCGGAAAGGTAGTCATCGGCAAAGATGTCTTTGTTGCGCCGATGGCTATAATCCGATCCGATGAACGCGGACCGGACGGCACAGTGGAAACGATCGAAATCGGCGAGGAAGTCAATATACAAGATGGTGTGATAATTCACAGCCAGGGCGGTGCCCGGGTGACAATCGGGGCACGGACATCGGTCGGTCACGGAGTAACCATCCATGGTCCCTGCACCATCGGTGAAGAGTGCTTCCTTTCCATACGCTGCACCATTTTCAGCAGTGATCTGGAATCGACCGTTTGGGTGGGCTTGGGTGCCATGGTAATGCATAGCAAAGTTGAGACATACGCCTATATTCCGGCAGGAAGTTTGATTCGATCTTCCACGGATGTATTAAACCTTCGACTCGTTTCACCTAAGGAACAAGAATACATGCGGGAGGTTTGGGAAGCAACGCGCAGACTTCGTGAGGAATACCTCAAGAAACGGTCCCGGCAGTCTGAAAACTGAAGATCCGGCGGCAAAAAGTCCTGTAATCGAAATATGGCACCGGGCGGGTGTCCGGACGCAGTCATCGCTTTGAAAAAGGCGACCACGACCGGACTTTCGCCCAGCTGGTTCGGAATCAGGGCACGGAACATGATCCCGACTGATGATTATCCTTATGGTGACAACGATAGAGATCAGCATACGGATAACGCGCAGGACATTTCCGGTCAATGCAAATCGAATGAATACTCGCACCTGCCGGGTCCCTCCTGAAGGGGGGCAGGTGAGCAAAACATAATTATTGAATCAATTAAACTGAATCGCCATCAGCCGGCATGATATTGTGGTTCAAATGAAAAATGTTGTCCGGGTCATACTGTGATTTTATCTTAGAGAGCTTTGCCAAATTTTCACGCCCAAAACCGGCCACAAGTCGATCCGCACCCTCTTCGCCAATAAAGTTAAGGTAGGTTGCCCCGCTTACCCATGGTTTCAGATCTTCTCTGATATTTTTGACCCACTGTCTTCCATGGTTATCTTCAACGGAATTTTCCCACATACCAAGGGGATGCACACACCAGGATGCGTGCCGCCATGGGATCGGATAGTGTGCGGGACCCCGCGCAATTGCACCCCTTTGAGGAATTAAAACTTGCTGGGACGGCGAAGGTACGAGCATCTCATAAGCCCGGGCACAGTAAAGATCAACGGCTTCATCCGGAAAGGCATCAAGATATTCGGCCGACCAGTAGTTCCTGTACCCGGGAGGATCGTCGAGCATGTGCTGCATCTCTGCATATTGCATTTCTTCCATAAACTGTCCCTCATGTTCCAGCGAAAGTATCGGCGCAACGGCTTCACGTGCCTTTTCCTCAGGTCCGGCATAAATGATCAAAACACCCAGTGCAAGTTTGCCAATAAGATGTTCCGGAACAAATGCTTCTTCCGGTGCAGTCAGATACACACTCCCCCCGCCGACTTCATCGGGGGCTGACGCCATATAGTTTCGATAGGCTCGTATGACATCCGGTCCGGCCTCGGGGCGCCACAGAAGCAACCAGACGGTCACCACTGACAGTTCATGCAGGTTGAAAGTGAGGGACGTCGCCACCCCAAAATTACCGCCTCCCCCATGGAGGGCCCAGAACAGTTCCGGATTTTCCTTCTCATTTGCGCGTATCACCTGGCTTTCGGCCGTCACAAGAGTGACGGAGACGAGATTGTCGCAGGCGAGGCCCATTTTGCGTGCAAGCCAGCCATCTCCCCCGCCAAGGGCATACCCCCCTACCCCGGTTGTGGAAACTCTGCCGCCCGTTGTCGCAAGTCCGTGTTGAGCAGTGGCGCGATCAAGATGTCCCATGGTCGCGCCGCCCTCTGCTGTTACTGTTTTAGCCCCGGGATCCACCGCCACTGCATTCATTCGTCGCAAGTCGATCATCAGGCCCCCTTCGGTGAGTCCCTTACCGGCAACGCTGTGCCCACCACCACGAACCGCGATCTCAAGGTTAAATTCTCGGCCAAATGAAACTGCACGCTTCACATCCTCCACCTTGGCGCATTGGGCGATAATGCCCGGACGCTTATTGATCATCGCATTGAATATCTTTCGGGATTCATCATAGCCCGGATGTTCGGGAAGGATGATCTCCCCTGAAAAAACGCTTTGAAAATCTTTCAAGGCACTCTGACTGATTTGAATCGCCATGGTTAGCCCCCCCTTTAATTTGCAAAATAAATACAGAAAGTGGCACAAAGCAGGCAAATGCATATTAATTTGAAATATTAAGGAGGGACATTATTCATCGCAAGCCATGGCAACAATTGATGCGACTGTGACTGGTGTCGGCGATTGGCGGGATTGGAAAGGGACTCAATATTTTTTTTGACAACCTGACAATATAGATTATCAATTAATCTTGTCTACCAATTAAAAGCAAGGATTCCGGATAATGGTCGATTTCGGGCAGCGATTTCAAACCATCATTGAAAAGCTAAAGGCAAGTGATCACAAGATAACTCCCCAGCGATTGGCTATCGCTAAAATTCTGGCGGAAAGCAAAGGCCATCCGAGTGTTGAAACAATATATGAGCAATTGAAAAACGACTATCCCACCATGAGCCTGGCTACCGTGTACCGGAATGTGATGCTGATCAAATCGCTGGGAGAAGTCCTTGAACTCGGTTTCCCCGTCGGCAGCAATCGTTACGACGGCAATAAACCCTATCCGCATCCCCATGTGATCTGTATCCGATGCAGAAAGATTATTGATCCCGACCTGACCACTTTACAGGATATGACAAAGGAGGTGGTCCATAAAACGAACTTCACGGTCCTGACCCATCAACTGACCTTTTTTGGTATTTGCGGTGCCTGCAAAAAAGAAGAAAGACCGACCGAAACCAAAATGAAAAGCGCATAAACCGTTAGCAGGAATAAAAACCATTGGCGTGTTGATGATGATCGGAAACCCTTATCAACATGCAAGCAATTGATTTAAAAACCAAGGAGGTTTTACCATGAAAGATGAGAACCGCAAACCCACGACAAACGATGCCGGGATCCCCGTATCCAGCGACGAGTTTTCACTCACCGTCGGGCCGGACGGACCCATCCTGTTGCAGGATCACTACCTTATCGAGCAGATGGCCAACTTTAACCGGGAGCGAATTCCGGAGCGACAACCTCACGCGAAGGGTTCCGGGGCTTTCGGTCACTTCGAGGTGACTCAGGATGTAAGCGCCTACACCAAGGCAGGGGTGTTCCAGCCGGGCACGAAAACAGATACACTGATCCGGTTCTCCACGGTGGCCGGGGAGCGCGGCAGCCCCGACACATGGCGGGACCCGCGCGGCTTTGCGCTCAAGTTCTACACCAGCGAAGGGAATTTCGACCTGGTGGGGAACAACACGCCGATCTTCTTCGTACGTGATCCCATGAAGTTCCAGCACTTCATCCGCTCCCAGAAGCGCCGTGCGGACAGCGGCCTGCGCGATCACGACATGCAGTGGGATTTCTGGACCCTGTCGCCCGAATCGGCGCACCAGGTCACGTGGCTGATGGGTGACCGCGGCGTTCCAAAGACCTGGCGAAACATGAACGGCTATGGAAGCCACACCTACATGTGGGTCAATGCGAACGGCGAGCGCTTCTGGGTGAAGTACCACTTCAAGACCGACCAGGGGATCGATTTTCTGACGCAGGAGGAAGCCGACCGGATGGCCGGCGTTGATGCCGACTATCACCGGCGAGACCTGTTCGATGCGATCAAGCGGGGGGACTTTCCCAGTTGGACACTGAAGGTGCAGATTATGCCTTTTGAAGAAGCCGAGACTTACCGGTTCAACCCCTTCGACCTGACCAAGGTGTGGCCCCACGGCGACTACCCGGAACAGGAGGTCGGACGGCTGACACTGAATCGCAACCCGACCGACTTTCACACTGAGATCGAGCAGGCGGCGTTTGAACCGAACAGCCTCGTGCCGGGGACCGGCGTCAGTCCGGACAAAATGCTGCTCGCCCGCCTTTTCTCCTATGCCGACGCCCACCGTGCCCGCCTGGGGGTCAATTATAAGCAGATTCCTGTCAACCGGCCGAAATGCCCCGTGCATAGCTACAGCAAGGACGGCGTGATGCGGGTCGAAAACGTGTCCGACCCCGTGTACGCACCAAATTCGAAGGGCGGTCCGCAGGCTGATGGCGAGCGGTATCCCCAGGTAGAGGTTTGGAATGCCAGCGGTGACTTCGTCCGCGCTGCCTACACCCTGAGAAAGGACGATGACGACTGGGGACAGGCCGGCACGTTGGTGCGCAAGGTCATGGACGATGCACAGCGTGATAGGTTAGTATCCAACGTCGTCGGACACCTTAAGAAAGGTGTAACGGAACCTGTGCTGCAACGCGCAT
>SLIE01000051.1 GCA_007135795.1 Desulfobacterales bacterium | reverse complement strand
TTTCGTCAAGGTCAAGGACGGCGAAAATTTTAACCGCAGGAATACTGGACGTATTTTGAGGATTAAAATTTGAGCCGGACGCAGAGATTGGCGAAAAAGACGGTTTTCGTTCAGGCACTAGGTAACCATTCTATTGACCATAGTTTTGATGCTTTATCATCGCTTTTAGTATTTCGTCATTTTTGACTCGAAAAAGCCCCTTCACATGGTTTGAACCTTTCCAAAATTTAATATCTGATTCTTACCACGGAAACCAATCCGTTCGCCGGCACATTGACTTTTAACCAGAACCATGAAGTCATCGGCATATCGCACGAACTTATGGCCACGCTTCTCAAATTCTTTGTTAAAATGATCCAAGAGGATATTGGCCAGCAGTGGTGACAGAGGAACTCCCTGGGGAGCGCCTTTTCGGGTTTGCTGTAATTGGTCTTTGACCATCATACCGGCTCGAAGATATTTACCGATCAGCCGCAGTACCCATTTATCCCGCACCTTTCGTGCCACATAACGCATCAGCACGTCATAGTTTACGGTGTCGAAGAACTTCGATAGGTCCATATCCACCGCGATCCGGTATCCTTTGCGAATGTACTCCCGAGCCTGCGAGCCTGCTTGACGGCACCATTTCTGTTCGTCGGCTATAGCTTTGCATTCAAGGTTGGCCGCTACCTGTCGGTCGCTCTCGTCTGCGACGAGCCTTCGCTTCGCTCGCCTTCAGACGATGCCTCGCGACAACGCCCTTGCCGTCGGCTATTGATTATGCCATTATAGTGAGGCTATGGCAGGATTCATACAAGGGACGAGATCGACGCTGTTTTTGAGGAGTTCCCGGGAACTTGCAAAGCAGGGGCACCCCGACGGCCAGAAGCAATCCGCATTTCTTTCCAGAATAGACGCGCCCCTGGCGGTCGCAGGTATTTAGATCTGGGCGACACGTCAAGCGGATTGGATTGTCTGGAACGAGCGGTCCATGAAACATCAATGTCTAAGGCGAGTGTTAGTCATCCAAGAGACAGGAAGAGAGCAGCACCAGTCGGCTTCGAACAAGCGGGCAATGCCGTGACAGGCATTTCTGCGCCCGAGTCCTGGCTCAATCATCTCCACACATGCACGACACGTCGACAGGACCGGCAATGAATCGCATTGACCGTCTCACCGCAATTTTAATGCAACTGCAGACCCGGCGCATCCTTCCCGGAAAAGAGATCGCGGAGCGTTTCAGCATAAGCCTGCGCACCGTTTACCGGGACATCCGCACATTGGAGCATTCCGGAGTTCCCATCGGCGTCGAACCCGGCCAGGGGTATTTCCTGGCGCCGGGCTATCATCTGCCACCGGTGATGTTCACCGATCAACAGGCGCGAGCCCTTCTGCTGGGGGGAAAGCTCATCGAAAAATTCAGCGGCCTGACGACGAACCGAGACTATGCCTGTGCTCTGGACAAGATCAAAGCCGCCATGGGCGACCCGGAAAAAGAAAGTCTCGATGCGCTCTCCGCGCATATTCAAGTGCTCAAGCCCTGTCCCCGCACACAGGAGGCTTCACCCCAGGACCTGCTGCCGGATATTCTGGCGATTCTATCCCGCAACCAGGTCGCCCATATATCCTACACCTCCGGTTACAAGAGCGAAAACACCCGCCGCGCCATCGAACCCCTGGGACTGTGCTTCTACGGGGAGCACTGGCACCTCCTCGCTTTTTGCCGGCTCCGCCAGGACTACCGGGACTTTCGCTTGGATCGAATCCATTCCGTTGAACTGCTTGGCGAGATCTTCGATCCGTCCCGCCGGAGTGATTTATCCGGGCTGATCGAGAAAATGGTTCACGCATCGGAGGTGAAGTCCGCCTGCGTGCGCTTTGACAAAAGCATCATGCCTTATGTGGGCAGCCAGAAATATTATTTTGGTTTGGTCGAGGAAAAAGATACCGGCAGCCAGGTCGAAATGCACTTTCTCACCGCATCCTATGATCACATGGCCCATTGGCTGCTCTCTTACGTGGACACCGTGGAGGTGATTTCGCCGGAAGCCTTGAAACAATTGATGGCTGAACATGCGGCCCGTCTTTTCACCCATTACCACCCTTCTGAACTGAAGCGCCTTTTTAGGCCGGCACCTGACTCCGCTCAGAATTAATTTAAAAACATCCAAACAAGATGACATAGGGTTGTCACCAGGTTGTGGCAAAGTGATGACCGATACCAACATTAACTTTCAGGAGGTGAACATGGATGAAAAAACCAAAAAACACGGCGCTATCAGTTGGAGCGAGCTGGCGACCGGCGATGTGGACGCCGCCAAATCATTTTACGGACAACTCTTCGGCTGGAGTTTTGAGAATGCGCCGATGGAGGAGATGACCTACACCATGGTCAAGGCGAATGGTGAAGAGGTGGCAGGCATGATGACTATACCGGCAGAGGCGGGTCCGATGCCACCGACCTGGGGAATTTATGTCACCGTTGATGACGTGGACGCCGCCGCGGAAAGAGCGGTCGCACTTGGCGGTAAAATTTTTTTGCCGCCCCAGGACATTCCCGAGGTGGGGCGTTTTTGCGTGATCGGTGATCCTCAGGGTGCATTTATCTCAATGATCACATATCTATGATGACCGATTATTTTGTACACCTGGTTCTGTGGGGATTCAAAAAGATACGAAAAAGATAACCATAAATGAGGGGATAGCCCGCCGGGATTTAAACCGCTATATTCGCGCTGGTGCAGCTGTGAAGGATATAAGGGGTGAGTGCTGGGTATATCCCCAGATAAGATTTCAGGAGAACTATGTTGGCAGGAAACTATCAGCCACTGAAATATGATAGAGCCGCGGGGTAGCACTCCTGGCCGGATTGGCTTTTCGGCCAAGTCCATTCTGACTGTTCACTGGTTCATAGGTGATGACTAATGGTTACCGATAAAGAAGAGGCGGAAAGTGCTTTCATCGAGTTTCAGGACATCATCGATTTCCTGAAGCAGGTGTTGTTTGTCCATGGAAAGCTCGCCTTCCAGGTTTATGTAATTGGTGTAGTGGTCGCTTCTCAGGCTCATGGGAATTGCTCCTGGTATTCTTGCTCTCACGCTTTCCGGGACGGGCGCCTCGACCATTTCGGTGCGTCCAATCCCTCATTCATGGGTGTTTCGGATTCATTCAAAACCCGCATGCGGATTGAAAGATCACCGCTTCTGTCAAACCTGGCATAAGATTCGTAATTCACTACCTTCACACAGGGCGAACCGGTAAAAGTGCTCCCCAGGGAGTGAACGGAACGGTTTCGCTGCGCATTCTCGGCACGAAGTATGCGTACGCCCGGCGTGGTCGGTTTCCGAGACTTCCCTGAGTACCGCGATGGAAAAGCTGTAATCATATCCCCGCTCAAAACCGGGAATCCTGACTGGTTTATCGACTGGGAAAGCAAAGTGGGCGAATTACTCCTCATCGCAGTCTCCCCTGACATGATCATGCAGGAACAACCGAACCATTGCCGTATCCGGGAGTTCACCATGGCTGTACCATTGAACGAGCGCTTCGCCCTTTTCAGTTTCCTGCACGGATTCGATCGCCGCCGTCAGGATACCCCGGGGCGCCGGCCTTTACGGTAAGTGTATAGGGCAGCTCAACAAAGCGTGCGTCTTTGCGGTTTTCATATTTTACCAGCAGCTATTACCTGCCGGATACATGATATGCGCGCCAACGCGAAGGTCGCGGTAGTGCGTCCCGTCCCGCTCGATAACAAACTCACCGAGCTTAATACTTGCATGGTTACGCTGGTGGGTCGTTACCTCCCTGTGTGGCAACGACTGATTGATCCATACGTCATCTGTTTTCGGTTTTACCACGCTGCTAAACGCATAGCCCGCCGCTTCGAAGGAACACAGTGCGCCTGCATTGCTATAATTTCCAGGTTCGTTGTAGATATGGTTCCGCTGGTAGAATCTACTTGTTCAATGATGCACAAAGCGCGCCACCTACGTCGGCGTCTCATGACGAATGTAAAACCCGCAAGCAAAAAAACAGCTCCCGTTCCTCGTTTTTGATGCCGTTTATTCGCAATGTTCGATTGGAGGAAAAATGGCACACAAATTCGATAGAAAAGTACGAAAAGACTTCTGGCCGCTCTAAAGAATGGGGAATCCGGTTCATAACTGAGCTTAATCTAAACAAGTCTGAACATGTTCTTGATCTCGGTAACTACGGTGACAGCTCAAACACAGACCAATTGCAACCTTCTTTCGAAAGGCGAAGTCGTGAGAATTGGCGCTTCCAAAGGGATGATTGAGACGGCGTTGTCCAAAGAAGAGACCATTTCCTAAGGCTGGACATCAACGATCACGATTTCTTTGAGGAATTTGATATCGTGCTTTTCGAGCAAATTCAGGTCATCGAATTGGCAAAGAAAATGTTTGGTAATAGCCCTGCACGAACAAAAGTGTACAGGGGGATCGCAAACGACCGTTGTACATGACGACCGTGGGAATTGAGGAGGCATCCGCCAGGCAATGTATAGCACCCATGGGCGACTCGCATCGGATACTGATTCTTTTCAAGGGAACTGATTAGCCATGCCGGAGCTTGTCGGACGGAGGAAATATATGAAAATTATTGATTTAAGTCATCGCATCGAGTTCGGCATGCCGGTTTATCCGGGCACGGAATCACCCGTGCTCGCTCAACCTTTTGACCTGGACAAAGACGGATTCGCGGAAACCCGAATATCGATGTTGTCGCACACCGGGACCCACATGGATGCGCCGGGTCATATTCTTGCCGGTGGGATAACCCTGGACCGGATGCCGGTATCGTCGTTCTACGGGGAGGAAATATGCATTGATATGGTATCGGAACAAAAGGTAATTACCGCCGGCGACCTGATGCCCTACGAGACCATGATACAGGCAACGGATTTTGTGTTGTTCCGAACCGGGTGGTACCGCCTGTGGGGCACTCCCGGATATTTTGAAGGGTATCCGGTGCTGAACAGGAAGGCGGCGCACCGGTTGAACGATTTCAGGCTGAAGAGGGTTGGTTTTGATAGCATTTCTGCCGACGCAGCCGGTGACATGGATTTACTGATCCACCAAATACTTTTGGGCACGGACCGAATTATTCTCGAAAATTTGACTCACTTAAAAACAACTGCCCCAGTCCGGATTTTCCATAGCGTGCTTTCCGCTGCATTTCACCAGGGCGGACTGATCTCCTGTACGGGCGGTGGCTTTTGTGGACTGAATGAAGTTAGATCAAACGGTGTTGTCCGGTTTAGATATTAGATCTATCAGGATCATCAATTCGCGCTGAATAGTAAATCCAAAAAATCAAGAGGGCTAACTTATCGTCACGGATCTGCCAAAAGGTCAAAGATAACCATATGGGTCTCGGTTTCCATCCTGATTTGCTCGATCAGGTCACGTACTTCACCGTCCATGAACAACCCGGCCACCAGGGCGAAACGACCGTTAAATTCCTGCAATTAATGATTGATCCGCTCACGAAGCTTCTGAAATTCATATAGATTAAACTCCTGTTCTTCCAGCAAAACGATACGCTGCATTTCCAACGACGCTACAAATTCTTGTTCCAGCATAATTATATGCTGCATATCCAACAACATTTCAGTCCCGATCTGTGAGAGATCGTCTGCGTGTTCGCCTCGAACAGACATGTTGTGCGCGTGGATGCAATCTTCTCCGCAGTTATTGCCTCTTTTCTCGTAATATTGTCAGCATGAACAGGGCTAAAGCGCCTATCATTATCGATAATTGCGTAATTTTCGCAATAATGAAGCATAAATAAGTACTTATTACAAAGATAAATGGTAAATAAATGAACTACTAATGGTATATAATTTTATAAGTATAATGGTTAAAATAAATAATATTGGTATTATTTTAATTGACATGCGAAACGATATTTACTAATAGAAGGTTTAAAATAAGATTTGACTACGATAAAAATATCAATAATAAGCACTTTAATTAGGTATTGTAAAATTTTTTCTACTAAAATCTATAACTATTTAATACTTTAATAACTATCACAATATGCGCAAATACTCGATATGTAACAAAATAGACTACAAGCAGGACCGTTTCATTGGTTAAAATCAAAAAACGCTGCTCATCGCCGAAGCAATCCGAGCTATTGAATTCAATAACAGATTTGGAGGGAACACCCATCAACCAAATGCGGTTCTTCAAATAGAAAAGTCCAAAAAAAAACGAGTACAGGCATTATCACAACCCGTGCAGGGGGTTTGCGACGACTTTTTCCTATTTAGTGCCCGAACGAAAACCAGGATTTTTCGTCAAGGTCAAGGACGGCGAAAATTTTAACCGCAGGAATACTGGACGTATTTTGAGGATTAAAATTTGAGCCGGACGCAGAGATTGG
>SLIE01000290.1 GCA_007135795.1 Desulfobacterales bacterium | reverse complement strand
ATGGATTGCTTTGGAAAAGGATATTCATGAACGTTCAGGCATGGATACTAACATATTTGATTCAAAGGGCATCCGGATCACCGACTATAAACAGTGGGTCAACCGGTTGTGCCCGGCGATAAAGGCTGACGATCGTGGACAGAGCTATATCTGCGCTGTAGCCCATATGAATATCGCGGAGATGGCCCGGCAATCCAAGAAGCCGGTAATCGAAGAATGCGATGCCGGACTGATCAAACTGGTGGTGCCCATCTTCGTCGGTGAAGAATTTGTCGGAGCCGTGGGGGCTTGCGGACTGTTGATGGAAGACGGCGAAATAGACACGTTCATGATCAACAAAACAATCGGCATGGGCGAAGAAGATATCGAGGCCTTGTCCAACGACATTCCCCAGGTGACGCAAAAAGATGTGGAGGCACTCGCGGACTATATTTTAGCCTTCTTGAACCATACGCTTTGACCGGAACTGCTCCTCGGCAGCGGCCATCGGCGAATGCATCTACGACAACTCTTTCAAACGTTCAGAGATCCATATTTTAATGATTGATTGCCTGGAACCCCCAATCTTTTGGCTTCCTTATCGAGGCTTTCTATCATCCATTCAGGAAAATCAACATTCACTCTTCTTTTTTTCAGACCGGGTGATTCATTTTGAAAGATCCAGATGTTCTGTTATATTCTCCCCGGCATCAAACTTTTTTTCAGATCTTCAGCTTTCATAAATTTTGATTTCCTTCCTCCGGGGCCTTCTTGCAGAAATGATTCTGATGCTTCACAATCTCAGGATCATATCCAGCGAGGCTAACAGGAGCAGGAAACGACCAGCAGCTTAAATCCAATTGCCGGATTGCCGGAGTAGTGTCGATTCGCTGATCACTTGTTTGACCTCCCGTTTAAAAGCGCTGTGGCGGTTATATTTAACTTTGCAGTATTCGGTAAATAAGGATTTGGCCTTTTGAGCCTCTCCCCGGGCAGCATAAACTTCCGCCAAAGATACCAGGACCCATGCTGCTCGATCATAAGCGGACCGGTGGGTATTGGAAACAATTCCGTCCACCCGATTTCTCCCAATCATAAAGGCCCATTCCGTAAATGGTTCCAATCCGGATGGCTTTAACCGGTTTTGACTTAATCCCGTGATGATCTCATCCCGGAAAAAGTCCGCCTGATCGTTTGTTCCAGCCGAATGGTAATAGGCGTTTTCGCAATAGAATGTCACCAGTTTCCTGATTGTTCCGGCATTTTCATTAAAGTCGGCAGCCATGGTGCAAATGCATCCGAATACAAGGCCGGTTGACATGTGCGATGACCACCCGAGGTCTTTATCGCTTTTTACGATTTTCCACGCGTTTTCAAGATCTCCGGTCAAAAGCAGGGCTTTCACATACAGGGATTCGTCGATGCTGCTCAATTCTTTTTGCCGCGAATAAAAATCAAGCACCTGTGCCAGACTCTCTTCTCTTTGTTGCTGTTTGATTGCTTCTGTCAGCAACGCTTTCAGATTGGCATCACACGGATGGGAATAAAATTTTTCAAGCCACCCTTCCAGCACGATCGTTGTATCTCCTGCTCTCCGGCCGGCCTCTGTTAGATAATCACTGATCTTTACTCTCGCCTGCCCGGTTTTCAAAAGCTTCAAGGCTTCTTTGGCGGTTTTGATGATTTCCTCCCATCGCTTCTCCTGCCTGAGCCTGTCCAGCCAGTACAGATATCCGTAAGGCTGGGTGCTGCCCCATTTTCGAGCAAGTTTTTCAACCCCTGTCAATCCACTGGTAAAATAGACCACTTCCACCAGAAGACTGGCCTTCCTGCCACCGGTCCCTTTTTTCTCGAGCAGTTTCTTCCAACGCGGAAAAAAATCCTGAATCCCTTTGATTCCCTGTTCTCGGGCGTCCATGACATCCTGAAGCAGGGGATAGTTGTCATCGACTTTTTGTATATTAAACGGGAAAGAAGGTTCGATATCCATGGCATCCGCAAATTCTTTCAGGCGACTCCTGCCATCCGACGTTTCCCATACGCACCTGGCGTAGCGAGCCCGCTCCTCCCGGATTTCAATATTCGGTTCGGGCATGACGTAATCGGATTCAACGAGTTCCTTTAGCAACCCAAACAAAGCCTCATAGAGCTGTCTCGAATCCAGGAGATCGCCATTTAAAAACATGCTGCCGGCTATATGAAACAATCCTTCCATAACATCAAGTTGTTCATCGCTGATCATTTCCGGTTCGTCGTCATAGTCGACATCTTTCCAATCCCAGTCATCGAGCGCATCATAATCACCATTCTCAATGGTTTCGATCCGTTCCATGATCGATTCCTTGAGTGCCTGGACATCTTCCAGAAGCCCTTCAATATCCGGCAGCGCTGTTTTAACACCCTTTTTACCGGGCATAAAGGTTTCCAATTTGTCCAGAAACAGCTCACGCTCGAATGTAGATTCCTCTTTTGCCATTGACATCACCAGCTGAACCAGCTCTGCCTTGGACAATTTACTGCAATGTTCTTCAACGGCTTCCAAATAAGGTTTTAATGCAATTCCTCTGCTTGCGTTTGCCATGTTCTTTTATACCTTCCAATCGATTAAAATTGCTTGTCCCTTTTCAGCGCAAATAGCATTATCAATACTTTTAAACCCTACCGTTCTTCAGTCTCGTCAAATATCTCTAACTTAAAATGAAACCCTTCATATGCCATTAGCATCCTGCCAAGTTCATACCAGGACAACTCTTTGCCATCTATAACAAGGAGGGGGACCTGTCCTTCAGTTTCATCATCCCAATTTATATGGCCACGGACAACATTATCATCCGTAATACTGTAACGCGTTAAATGATCCGGTTCTATGTGTCTTCGCGCGAGTTCCCGACGGATGCGCTCAACAAGCTTTTTAAATAAACCAAACAAATCATCTTCTACATAACCGTCTTTTGAAAATCTATATCCTTCGGGCTCACCTTCTTTTATTTCAAGCGCCTGAAGATAAACGCGATCTCCTAAAAGGCGGTTCTGAAAATGAAAGGTGTGTGGTGCACCATCATAATCTTCGATCGTGATGGGATGAAATGATACTTGCTCAAAATCGAATCCAAATGTTTTAGAAATATTTTGATTATAACAATTAGAACAGAGAAACTGGCTGGTATTCCCGGAAACAAGATTAACCCCGTCATAGGATGGAACTTCGATTCCGCAGTTACTGCACGGTTCTTTTCGTTGATTGTTCTTCATAAACGGACCTCTATCTAAAAATCAGCTGCCCGCCGGGTTTACGAGGGCTGCTGAATAAGCGACCCTTAAGCCAAATTTGCGTTGACGAAATCCCAGTTGATCAGTTTGGAGATCACAGCAGTCAGATAATCCGGCCGGCGGTTCTGATAGTCAAGATAATAGGCATGCTCCCAGACATCTATGGTCAGAAGCGCTTTCTGACCGTGCGCCATTGGCGTGTCGGCATTTGGTGTTTTGGTGATTTTAACGTCATTCCCGTCTTGAACCAGCCACGCCCAACCGCTGCCAAACTGAGTCATTCCAGCATTTTTGAGCTCCTCAACAAACTTGTCGTAGCTGCCGAAAGTGGCATTGATTTTATCGGCGATAGCACCGGTGGGCGGTCCGCCGCCTTCTTTTTTCAAACAATTCCAGTAGAAGGTGTGATTCCATACCTGTGCGGCATTATTAAAAACGCCTGTCTTGCCCGGATCATTGGCGGCAGCTTGAATGATTTCCTCAAGAGATTTTCCTTCCAGCCCGGTTCCCGCGATCAGTTTGTTGAGATTATCCACATAGGCGTTGTGGTGCTTCCCATGATGAAACGCCAGAGTGTTCGCGCTGATGTAAGGTTCAAGTGCGTCTTTCGCATAAGGTAAATCCGGCAGAATAATAGACATGGTTGATTGTCCTTTCTTATAAAGGGTTTTAGTGTTAAGTAATTGATTGCGCTCTTTTGTGCAACCAATGGTTGCACTCTCATTTTTATCCCTTTTCGGCGGCAGTATGTGCAAATATTGCACGAACTGAATCTTCTTTAAGTTCGCCCTCCTTAAAAACATTGCGCACATGCTTAGTGATGACCGAGCGTTCCCCGCCGAGCAGTTAAACAGCAGCTTTTTTGCGTTGCCATGCAAAAACCAGAAATCTCTGCTTCTTCGAAATCCTTTGGGAAGAAAATGCTGTAAGATAAGATGCAAAAAGTCCTCCCCGTTCAGGGTACGATAGCGGATCTTTGAGGATTTGCTTTCTGTGTACCTGAAAGTTACCCGGCCATTTTTCGATATTGGTGTATTAGAATGGATTAGGTGGGGGAGGAGCCCAACAATAAATTATGCAGTTTTTTTTCTGCATAAGTCTCAATATGATGATTAGTCTCGTTGTTATCAGAAGATTTAAATATTGACAACTAAAATAAAGTTGGGTTATACAATTTCTAACTGGATAACATTACCATTACGAAAAAAATACAGTTAAGGAATCTAATGATTAGTATTGACAGAGAGCTGATCGATAATTATTGTAAGTTTCTGCGATTACATAAAATAGCTGACAATTTGCATGTGTCATACATAAAATGGTTGAGATATTATCTTGATTTCACCCAGAAGTACAAATTTAATTCGAACGACGCCAATACTATTCCACATTTTATTCAAAAATTAAAACCAAAGAAGCAGACAGAGCTTCAACAGCAACAAGCAAGACATGCCGTTGAATTATTTTTCAAATTGTTGGACCGGGAGCCATCCGGAATTGAAAACAAATATAGCGAGGCCCAATTGCATGTAAGGGAATCGCTGCCACGTTATAAAAAGAACGACATTAATTTAAATGCTTTAGCTGACCTGCATGACAAGTCTCAGGATGAACCCGGGCAAACCGGACAATCGTGGAAAAAAGAATACCAACGGTTATCCGATGAAATCAAGGTGCGGCACTATTCTCCAAAAACCCTGAAATCCTATCGTGGCTGGGTAACACAACTTCAGACATACACACGGTCTAAATCACCGGAACTGCTTGATGTAAGTGATGTGAAATGTTTTTTAACTTATCTTGCTGTAGAAAGAAATGTCGCGGCTTCATCACAGAATCAGGCATTTAACGCTCTGCTGTTTTTTTTTCGACATGTTCTGGAAAAGGAGTTCGGCAAAGTCGATGGTGTTGTAAGAGCAAAAAAAAAGCCGTATATCCCGGTGGTGTTGTCACGGGATGAGGTGAAAAGGGTTATAGATGTGATGGCGCCACGATATGCGTTGGTTGGAAAACTGCTTTACGGGTGTGGGCTGAGGTTGTCTGAATGTCTGAAGCTGCGGATTAATAATTTTGACTTTGATGGCGGAATACTGACCATTCATGATGGTAAAGGGAAAAAGGATCGTACTGTTCCGATTCCGGAAGTATCATATGATGAATTAAAAGCCCAGGTCGAAAAGGTTTATGATTTGCACCAGGAGGATCTTCTTGCCAATTATGATGGGGCGTTTATGTTTCACCAGATTGAAAAAAAATATAAACATGCGGGAAAGGAGTTTGGATGGCAATGGTTTTTTCCTGCCAAGATCCTTACCGCTGTTATGGAAACAAATGAACTCAGGCGTTACCATCTGCACGAAACCCATGTTCAGAAGGCTATCAAAAAGGCCGTTGCCAAAGCCAAATTGACAAAAAGGGCCACGGCTCACACCTTCCGCCACAGCTATGCAAACCATTTACTCGAAGCCAATTTTGATATTCGGACCATTCAGGAACTTCTTGGCCATAGCGATGTAAGAACGACTATGATATATACCCACACCGTAAAATCCAAAACCCGGAGGGAACCGGTTAGCCCTTTGGATTTTTAAGAAAAAAAGAATCCCCAAAAACAGATCGTGCCATGCGTGATCCAAGATTCAGACGCTTTCCGGAATATTCAGCAAAAACCGCCAGGCTGGCACCACGTCAATCTTTCCGGAATTTACTTGTATCTGCTCTGCCTCGTTGCGCGTCACGATGATGCCTTGTGACAATTTCAGTTCGGTCATGGCTTCGGCAAGCGCCGTGATTTCAGGTGGTTAAAACCACCGGCTGTAAAACGTCACCCCTCCGGGGTTTTGGGGTCATGCATTATCTGAGCGGATTCAATAACCTATGTGCCTCAATTTAGTGTGTCCGTTTTATGTTGACCATTACAGATCGGAAAACGTCTCGTAGCCGGGAAAGCTTTTGTTTCTAAACCTCTTATCCCCCACCGCAATACTCTGCGAAGAACAGGATCAGAGCTAATGCATATCCTGTATTCGAGCCGGTTCCTCCCCCAGCCAGTGGGGATTCAGGGCGGTGCCGTCATAAATCGAATGGGTCTTGAATGGTTCGTATTCGCCGGTACGGGCGATATCTTCCGTCTTCGCCAGCAACGCCGCAACCTGAT
>SLIE01000526.1 GCA_007135795.1 Desulfobacterales bacterium | reverse complement strand
GTATATTACCACCATGGTAAAATGAATCTTGCGAGAATAATATTTTCACATTGTCATGTCAAGCATAATGATTTAATATCAATTAATATGATTACTCGTCGGAAGGCTTGACGTCATTCATTGCAAATCAACCATATCATTCCGTCACAGGTGGTTTAACGTCGATTTTACGTCAGTATTTCGATTTTTAAATTAAACTCGCAAAGTTAAAAGACGATTTTCAATTTACACATTATTATAGTATGCATTAACAGTATCGGCAATGAAAAAACATCCCGCAAATATATACCATTGCCTCCACACTATCAGGACTTAAAGACCGCAATACCATGATTCATCAAGCAAGTAAAAACAATATATTCGAATTCAACCGCGATTGTCTGGTGCAATGGTTTGAAGAACACGGCATACGTCCCTTTCGTGCCGATCAGGTGATGCGATGGGTGTATAACCGCAAGGCGACCTCATTCGATGAAATGACCAATATCAATAAAGCGTTGCGGGATAGACTGTCAAACCATTTCGCCATTGACGGGCTGACAATGATTGAAGCGCAACAATCAGCTGATGGCACCCGAAAACTGTGTTTCGCCCTGAAGGACGACACTCGTATCGAAAGCGTGCTGATCGGGGAAAAAGATCATTATACCGTGTGCATTTCCGCCCAGGCCGGTTGCGCCATGGGGTGCACATTCTGCATGACGGCAAAAAACGGGCTTGTCAGAAATCTCACTGCCGGTGAAATTATCGGTCAGGTCATGGCTGCCCAGCAATTGACTCCCGATGACAAGCCCCTTTCCAATATCGTCCTTATGGGAATGGGTGAACCGCTTGCCAACTATGACAATGTCATGCAGGCACTGGATATAATTACTGATGCGGAAAATGGACTCAAGTTCGCATCGCGTCGGATCACCCTGTCGACGGCGGGAATTGTTCCGAAAATCGGTGCTCTCGGAAAGAACCGCAAAATCAAACTGGCGATATCCCTCAATGCGCCCGACAATGAAACCAGAAGCAGACTCATGCCTATAAACAGGAGATACCCGATAGAAAAACTTCTTGACGCCTGCCGGGCATACGACCGTATACACCGCGATCGGATAACCTTTGAATATATCCTTTTAAAAGACGTCAATGATTCACCTATGCATGCAAGGAAACTGGCAAAACTACTGGCGCCGATCCGGGGAAAAATCAATCTCATTCCTTACAATCCCCATGACGGATCAGAATTCATGCGTCCGGAAAAGTACGCAATTGAAGCATTTCAGGCGATCCTGATCGAAAAGCATTATACGACGATGATCCGTTGGAGCAAGGGGGATGATATATCGGCTGCATGCGGCCAGCTTGCGGGAAGAAAGGCGGAGGTTGCCTGACCCGAAAGCGTTAAAAAATGATCACAATGATGGTTTTCATTCTGCTTAAGCCGGATCCGAATCGGAGGAACCCGTGCCTGATAATTATACAAAAAATTTCAACCTGATTGCCGGTAACGAAAGCCGCTTCGCCAGACGCGTGATCTATCAAATGAGAGCCCAGCATCCGCCACCTGTCTGGCACAACCTGATCCCTTTCAAATTCCTGATTGAATACATACGTATCAGGCGTGCCATAAGCGCGTTTGAAAACAATGCCATGGTTATACGAAAACTGTCATTGGATGCGGCAAGATCGATACTCGATGGAGAAAGCCATGAAAGAGTACACTTTGACATGAATGAAAAAATCAAGACATGGCTTCAGGAGAATGAACTTTTTTTACAAATCATCCATGGCGCACAAATAGCCCTGGCGCAACAATTTGAAGCGCACTACGCCCGCCTCCTGCAAGCGGATGGCAAGAATTATGCGACCCTCGTAAAATCTGTTTATCCTATACCGCCACGGTACAGGGAATTTCTTGAAGGCATTGCCGAGACGGAAAAACAAGTTGACGACAGTGTCTGTGAAACCATATCGAATGACGACAAAGAACGGCAAGAATGTGAAACACGGATGAAAAACAAACAACGTGCGTTTAGCAAGGCCAGGGAAATTGAATTGCAACAGGTGTACGCATAGCTGCAGGTCCGTAATATCTTTACAGACGCTGTGAATAGAAAATGATTATGCGCCATAGGCCTTATAGCATTTTCTGCAAAATTCCGGGGGAGGGTTTTCCGATAGTGCCTTGTCAATATCCCGAAGATAGTCGTTTAATCCGAATATGGAATGTATACTTGTCCGATTCAAAGATACTTGATTGTGTTGCTGCAAGCGATTCTGATAATAGCGTCTGAATCGGCGATATTCTTCCCTGTTCCAGATCACCTCCATTTCATCTTGCTCAAGAGATCCGAAAATCAAAGGGGATGAAGGGACTTCCGCTCCTGAAAAATAGCGGCAATAATCATTTCTTCCCATGACGCTCGAATAGGTGCACGGCGTCACATCTCCATGAACATTGACAAAAAACTGCCGTAACGGATTCAGTTCGCAGATCAGGATATCACTGGATAATTTCAATGGCCAAACGCTTAAACGAAATTTCAGCTTATTTGCAACAATCTGGGCATCATCAAGTGCCTTTTGAAAATCGCGCGAGGGTTCTTCAAACCCGAATATGCGATGATCATCTTCCTCTTTCGTTGCCGGGGAGTCCAGATTAGGCGCGATCAGCCTGTCCACCCCGATTTCATGCGCTTTTCTCACCATATCCGGTAAACCCGCAACCGAGTCCCGGGTTATCAGATAGGACAAATGGATCTGCGGGGTTTCCCTCCCCTCTCTTCTCTTTGCTTCCACAAGATTGGAGACGCTCCCTAAAAGCGCATCAAAGTGGGATCCCGCGCGAATGGTATCATGCGTGTGGGGGTCAGCACCCGCGAGAGAAATGGTGACGTATTTCACGGAAAGACGCAAAATCTCCCCTATCGCGGTTTCATTCAGAAACGATCCGTTGGTGGTAAATCCGGCCTGGCAATCATTTTGCCGTACCAGCGCAACCATATCAAAGAAGCGCGGATGCATGAGCGGTTCTCCCCACCCCTGGAGATAAACAAGATCCATTCTGGGGAAAAACACGGAAAACCGTTGAAATACTTCCCAGGGAAAATCAAGATGCTTTTCACCAGAAAAATGGGTACGGGGACACATCCGGCACTTCAGGTTACAGCGCGTGGTCACCTCGACCTGGGCAATATTCGGCCCGGGATGAATTAGATCACGCGCCGGCTTTTTTATCCCGGTCTTTTTAAAAAACCGTTGGATAATACGTTTCAATATAAAATTCTCCTCTCCAACAAAAAACGAATACAAGCTATCTCAAAAAAAAGATCACGCCCGCTGGCAAGGCGTGAGGCGACGAAAAAGCGGAACATATATGTTATATGTGAGCATTTTGAAGAGCCTCACAACGATGCCAGCGGGTGTTGGGTTATCTTGAGACAGCTTGTAATACGAAAGATCAATTCACTCAACCATGGTCTCAATCGATGATTCACCACCATGACTTGTGTTTTATCGGCCTGAAATCTCTTACCGCTTTTTCGAACCGTCAATATGCTTCAGCACCATGGGTGGCATCCTCATATCTCAGCATTACATAAAGGTCCGTGATTTCGCGTATCGGATTTTCAAGGTCGACGCGCTTCCGGGTCGCTTTCACCGCGAATTCCAGGGGGCCATCCCCGACTTGTTTTTCAATCCCGGTCCGGGCGAGTTTTCTCAAAAATTTTCCATACAGTTTTTTTACATTATCCGGCCGCTCCTGCTTTCCCCGCATATGTAATAACAGATAAACACCAAAAAGCAAGAGCACCAGAACCAGTCCTGCCGCCAAAAGTTTCACCATCCCTTTACCGTGGGAATGGTCGACCCCCAACCGCTCAAGCAACGCTTGCTGCTGATCGTACGAATATCCGGAAAACCATGCTTCCCAGCTTTTTGACACCATATCCCATCCGAAACGTGCCTGCAGAATAAAAGCCGAAAAGGGCTGGAGGTATTTTGTCGCAAATATGCCGAGCTCATCGGGCGAAAGCGCTCCTTCCATTCCTCCCTCGAGTCTGCCGGGTGCCACGGCCAGGGTCGGGTCGACCCGGGACCAGCCTTTTTTTTCACTCCACACTTCGACCCACGCATGGGCATGGGATTGCCTGACAATCAGGTAGTTACCATAAGGGTTTACCTCACCACCGAGGTACCCGCCCACCACCCGGGCAGGGACACCCGCGGCACGCATCAAAAACGCAAATGCTGATGAATAATGCTCACAATAACCACCTTGAAAATCAAAAAGAAAGTCATCGATCGGGTGCTTGCCGGCCAGGGGCGGATTCAGCGTATAAACAAAATCATTATCCCTGAAATAATCAAGTGCCCGATCCACTAAAATTTCCGTCCCCCCGGTACCGGCGGACATTTTTTTTGCAAGCGCCCTGGCTTTTGGATTTCCCGTATGCGGGACCCGGGTATATTCATTTTCCGGCAGACCTGATCTTCCGGTATGATCCCGGATCCCGGATATTACCGGGTATCGCTTTGTCCGGTATACTGCCTCATTCGAAAGGACCGTAAAATCGGCGTATAAAGATGCGTGTTGGGGAATTTGTTCCGGAAAATCCAATACAAAAAGCCAACGACTGCGGTGCGGTTCCAGGATGATCCTGTAATTAATCGGATTAATGCTTTCGAATGTTATTTCCGCTTCGGGCACATTCTTATTTCGGTGCCAGGCGCTTCCATCAAAATGGCTGAAAACGATCCCCCGCCAATATAGATGCTCAAACGCAGGTATTTCCTGTTCAAACTCAACCCGGAAGGCAACGGATTTTTCCTCCACAAGTCGGGAAACCATCCCCGGCTGCAAGACCTCGGAAAAACCCGTTACCCCTGTATCGGATCGCGTAATGCCCACCAGGCTTCCGTCGATGCGAGGGAAAAGAAAGAAAAGGATAAGCATGACGGGAGTCGCCTGTAGCAATATAACGGCACTTACCCGAAAGTGTGTTTTAAGTCGACCGTTAGAATCGTTGATGCGAACCAGAACCGCTGTGGTCACCAGTACCGATACAAACATGTAGATCATGACAGAAAGCGTCTCTGATTGAAAAAGACTGGTTATAACGATAAAATAGGCAAGAAAGATTGTGACCATGCGATCCCGGTGCGTTGTCGCCTCAAACGGTTTTATGGCCGCCATCAAGGCAAGAAGACTGATATAGGCGTTTGAATCGAGTCTCGTGTGATACGTAACCAGCAAACCGGCAAACGCGATTAAGGCAAGAGCGTTTTTGAGCCACTTTTCCGGTTTTGGTCGATTGTATATTATGGAAAAGAGAAGATATGCCCACATGAACAGACACCAGAGAACAACCCAAAGCGGTAATCGAACCACGTGAGGCAGCAGGGATACAAAAAGGGCTAAAATTATCGGGGGGATATATTTTTGTGTGTCATCCATCGGAAAACTCTTGATTATATATGGCCAGCGCCGTTAAACACCGTTGCCGATGGTCTCTGCCGCTGTCCGGCAAAATGGTTTTTCCGGGCAGGACAAGGCCATATCGAAGGCGTTGCCTGTCTGCCTGCAAGACCATGTCGCACAACCGCGACAAGCCCGTTTCCATATCATTGGTCGTCACGGTTGTCAGGTCGAGAACAAGATCGGATTTGCCCTTTTCCCCGGCAAAATCCTTGGTCAATACACCCTGTCCACGAGACAGGGTTTTCCATGAGATATGCCTGAAAGAATCGCCGGGCTGGTAAAATTTCAATCCTTTGAAATCATCCGTTCCTGACGTTCTTTCATACTGTCGATCCTTATCGCCCGAATCATACTCACGACCGAACAAGGGACCACCAAGCGGAAACGGGTATACGACGGACCCTTTTTCCGATCGGAAAACGGCCCAGGCACAAAAAAGCCCCAATGGATAGATCGTGGATACGACGAATGATTCCGGCCGTAAAATACCTCTATGGGGCGCCGGAACCATCACCATAACGGGTCTGTCGAACGTTTCAGGGAGATCCTTTGGCAGGTTTTGATTTTTTCCCACGGATACGGAAACAGCCCTTCGCACATGTGCGCCGGAATTGAAATAAAGATGGAACTCGGCATCATCTCCGGCAAAGACCGGCTCTGCGGAAAGGGAAAGCACCTGTAATCCCAAGATATTGTAGTATGTATGAATCATGGATACAATGACTATCCCCCCTAACAGGAAGACCAGCAGAAAACCGAGATTGTTATTATAGTTTATCGATCCTGCAAGCATGGCAACCAAAATCAATATAAAAACAAGGCCATGGCGGGTGGGGAGGATGTATACCTGGTGGCGATCGAGTGTTACCGGAAGGGTGAGAGGCGTTCTTAATCGAAAAGGCATAACAACCCCAGGGTATTTAATTTTACGATGCCATCACGATTG
>SLIE01000318.1 GCA_007135795.1 Desulfobacterales bacterium | reverse complement strand
CTTTTTAACTCAAGATGGCAGGGTTTCTGGAAACAGGCCATCCGAGATACTTTGGCCGCGCAAAAAGCCACCATCTGGGTTCTCTATTACCAGGGTCAACCCATTGCATATGAGTGGATGCTTCGGCAAGGTGATTGCGCCATCGATTTGAAAGGGGATTTTGATCGGGAATTTGCGGGTTTTTCACCAGGCAATCTCCTTTTATGGCACGCAATTCAACATGGCTTTAAAACCGGTGCCTCCGAATTTGATCTGCTTATGGGGGGTGGTGATTATAAAAACAGGTGGGCAACAGACCGTTACCAGTTGGATGAGTTGCTCATATTCAATAAAAGCCTGTATTCGCGAGTCTGGTACAAGATCCTGTCCCGGCAGGATCAGATAAGGGCGCTTTATCAATCGTTAAATCAAGTAATGGTATATTTCAAATGAAAGGGGAGATCGTTATTTGAAGGTATTTGAAATATCGTCTCATGATTCGGCAAGGCTTATCCGGCAGCAGGTCAACGGTCTGGTGAAAAACTGTTTCAGCGATCCAAACTGGCTGAGCGTTTTTGAGGCGCATTCCGGGTTAGCCATCGCCCCCTGTCATCAAGTTGCCAGCAGCAATGGCACGCCGATCGCTTTTCTGCCTGCGTACGTTAAAAGTGAAAGCCTGTGCGGTACCCTGAGAGATCGATTGCTTGGGCGTTATTCATCGGTGCCGGTGTTCAAGCGCTGGGGCAGGCAAAATGCCCTTGTGTGTTCATCCCCGTGGGGATTTTACAGTGGCATAGAGTGTGGTCCGGAAGATAGAAGCGATGTTTTCAACACCTTATTGAGTCATATCGACCAGGTCGCTCACAACAGGGGCCTTTGCCTCAGCGGCTTTACCTTTGTTCCGGAATCATCGCATGAATTACGGACGCAGCTTCGGGCAAACGGCTATAAGGCGCTCCCCGCCGGGCCGACGGCAATCCTGGAATTGAAATGGAAAAGTTTCGATGATTATATCGCTAAGTTTCCCCGAAACAGGGGTCGCAATGTCATTCGAGAACGTAAAAAAGCCAAGCGGTTGTCTTTTGAATGGGTTGAAGATGACAGCCTTGAAAAACAGTATTTCGGGCGTCCCCTGCACAGGGTTTTAATGGAACTTTACAACAGCACCCAATATAAACATTATGGCCGGGAATCAATACTTAACGACTCTTTTCTGCCTGAACTGTGGCGCGTCGATAAACGTAATCTTCGGTTATGTATCGCGATTTTAGACCGAAGGATTGTAAGCTTCATGTTGATGAGAGTATTTGGTTCCATGGCCCATGCCTTCATGCTTGGAAGGGATTACAGCATCGCGGATGATTTTTATTCCTATTTTAATGTTGCGTATTACGAAGCAATCATTCGCGGTATCGATGAGGGGTGGCATGCCATCGATTATCAACCGGGTGCGCTGGAGGCAAAACTCATGCGGGGATGCCGGCTGGAAAACTTATACCTGTATGTAAAAGCGCATAATTTGTTCTCCCGGGCCTTTTTGCAATTGTACTTTCCGGTTGCCGGGAAATATTTTCACGATAAGTATGCCGATTTCACTGCGCCATCGTTAACAGCGCCTTGCAAACCGCCAAGGCCATAATTCCGTTAAATCATTCACACAGGCTTTCGGATTGGCAAATCTCATGACCGAACCAGACTCGCCGCGTAATATGGAGAAGGAAATTTTAGGGAAATCGCTCATCTATTCCTTTTCTCTATACTTACGCTTGTTTGTGAAACTGCTCAGCGGCATTTTCATCGCAAAACTGTTAGGCCCTTCATTATTCGGTCTCAAAAATGCATATGACCTTGCAAGACAATATGAGTCCAACTCAGATCTCGGGGTCTTCAGCGCGTTGAATCGGTTAGCCCCTTATTACAAGGGGGAAAAAGATTATGACAAGGCACACACTGCCATCAGCAGCGCCTACAGCGTTAACCTGTGTTATGCCATTGTTGCCGCGATAATTGCAATTATCGTATCCCGGTATTTGAAATACAATGGATATGCACAGGTCTATGTCGATTTTGTATTTTTTTTCGGCCTGATGATATTCACAGGGAAACTCCATGAGTACCTTCATACAAAATTAAGGATCGATCATAACTTTTATGAACTGAGTGTCAATAATCTTATCTACGGGTTGATGGTATCGGTTTTGGGGGTGGTGTTTGTCTATTTCTGGAGTTTCCGGGGGTTGCTCATCAGCCTGGTGATCACCGAGGTCGTTTGTATCGGCCATCTGATGCTGAAAGAGAAAAAATTACCCAAGCTCAAAATCTCCCCGGGTTCATACAGGACACTCTTGAAGATCGGGTTCCCGATGATGGTGTTGTTTCTGCTGCTCATGTTACTGGCCAACGCGGACAGAACATTGATACTGGCTATGATTTCCGAAGAAGCGCTCGGTTATTTTGGAATCGCGACGGTTGCCACGGGGATTGTCGCAACAATCCCCGGTGCCATACACAGTGTCACCCTGACGCCGGTGATGGAAAAACTCGGCAGAACCAAGGACTTCCTGAGCATCAGGCACTATCTCCGTGAACCGATGGTGATAATGGCGTATATTTTACCTGTATTGATCGCGCTCATATATTTCGCCATACACCTGCCGATTAAATACTATCTCGATCAATACGCCGCTTCGATATCCGTTGTAAAGGTGCTCGTGATTGGTATCTACTTCCAATCCGTTTCTACCCCCGTCTTGTCCGTGTGCCTTGCCCTTAACAAGCAGATACAGCTCATCTGCCTCGTCGTTCCGATGGTGGCATTGAATTTTATACTCAATTACACCGTTATTACCGCAGGGTGGGGGATAATCGGCGTTGCGGCGGGGACAAGCATAACTTTTTTCATCACATTTTGCATGCTTCTCTACTTTGCGTCGGTGCAGTTCGGCGAAAGTTTGCAAACGTACCTTGAGAGCCTTCTAATGATAATGCTGCCCTTCATATATGCTTCGGTATTGATCGTTGGCCTCGATACATTCATAGATCCCGTAATCCACAATATCTGGTTTGATGTAATGATAACCCTGATCAAGATAACCGTTTTCATGATTTGTTACAGTGTTATGCTCTATCGCATCAGAAAGCACTCCGGCTTTATAAAATTATACACAAACCTCCGCCTGCTTTCTGATAAATTTTTCCCCCGGGGCTTCAAGCGCAACCACCGCTAATTACCCGGCACCATTCGGTTAAGCCAAGGAGAAACCAAATGCAAACCCTTTTCAATTTCGTAAAATCATCCTTTATAAAACGCTCTCTCCGGCAACAGCAAAAGTTTGCTTTAACCGATCTCACCCAATGGGGACTTTCCATCAACCCGCAGGGTCACATCTCGGTGAATAACACAGACGTTACCGATCTCATTTCCCACCACGGCTCCCCCCTCCTGGTTGTAAACCGCAACCAGCTAATTAAAGACGCCAACTCCATCCACAATGCAACCAAACAAACAGGTGCGGACGCCAAAGTCGTCTATTCTTACAAAACCAACTGCATTCCCGGCATCTTGAACGAGATTCACGGCACCGGCATCGGCGCTGAAGTCATATCCCCCTACGAGCTCTGGCTCGCTGAGCAACTCAATGTGCCTGGCGAAAAGATCGTCTTCAATGGCGTGAACAAAACCGACGAAAGCATAACCCGTGCCATTGAACGCGACATTCTCGCCATCAATATTGACAGCCTTTCCGAAATTGACCGGATTGTATCGGCCGCCAGACGATTGAACAGAAAAGCCCGCGTTGGTGTCAGGCTGGGTTTTGTTCCGAAGGCCCAGTTCGGGCTGGAAATTGAATCCGGCGAAGCCATGGAGGCCTGCCGAAGGATAAAGCAGCACTCCAAATGGCTTGAACTGAACATGATCCATTTCTGCGCCGTCAGCAACGCCAAGAATGCAAGCGCGCATTGCCGCTTTGCCGAAAAATCGCTCAAGTTCATACATGCGCTTAAAGCACACACCGGTATGACAATTCGCTACCTGGATATCGGCGGTGGCATCGGTGTCCCCACCAGCCACAGCATGACCAATCTGGAATACGGCTTGTACAGGCTTTTCGGCTCCCTGCCCAAGCCCCCCGACCCAAACGCCTTTGAGGATATATATACCTTTACCGGGCGCATCGGGAAGACCGTGCACGATACCTCCGCCAGGCTTGGTATTGAAAAACCCTCCCTCATTGTCGAGCCGGGCCGCTTCGTTACCAGTCGCTGCGAATTTTTACTTAGCACCGTGCTCTCAATCAAGGAAAAGACAAACGGCACAAAATTCGCCATCACGGATGCAGGCCGTCATTCCCTCACTTTCCCCTGCGAGTTTGAACACCACACCATCTTTACAGCCGATCAGGGACGCCAAAGAAAAAAAGAACCATACAATCTCATGGGACGAATCTGTACCGCCGGCGATTTTGTAATGAAAAACGTTCTCCTGCCCCATTTGCACGAAGGGGACGTGCTCGTAACCATGGATGCCGGCGCCTACTTTTCCTCCTTCTCCACCAATTTCGCCTTCCCCCGCCCCGCAATCATCATGGTTTCCGACGACGGCACCGTCCAGCGACTTCGTCACGCCGAAACCTTTCAGCACCTCACCGCCATGGATACTACCCTTCATGAACAACACCCACCACTACAAGCGCAGCTTTTCCAAACGGCACTGTCATCTTCATCTCCCTCTTCATAATATCTTTCAAATACGTCACATTCAAAAAACCCCACTAAGATGTCATGAACATGCTGAACCAAGTGTCTGCACGCAGACCTTGATGCAGCACGTTCTCTTACCGCACCCCAGGACCGCTCACCCGGCAAATACTTCTGGACCCATATCAGCCGCTACATCTCTCTATCTCCAGAACAATCGCCGCGTGCGGGTAAAACGGCTCGGGGGTATCCTGGCATGATGGTTTGAAGGCCGTGCGGGACGGGTTTGGTACAACAATTGTGTCTCATATGTGAGACGGTCGAGGAAATAACCGAACCGGGGTTCACATCATTTCCGGTTCGGTGGCCGTTATCAAAAAGAATTCAGTCACGAACGCCGAACCCGTCTTCGTACCCCTTATCGAACAACTCTCGGTACTATTTCCGAAAATCCGGAAAGACCTTTCCCGATTTTCGGAAACAACTTTAAATTTTAAATGATAATAATAGTTTAAATTTCAGTTTTTATTTAATCGAAACAATAATACCTCATCTTTTTTGAATACTTCTTTATCATCTTCTACAATAGTTACATCCGAAATCCGCAAAATTCCGTTTCTTCCTTTTCTCTCCGTCGACCAAACATACCATTTCCGGATTTTTGGAATTGCCGGATTGATTTACAGTCAACAGGCATTAGTTTTGGACTCTTCATTCGATAATGACGTTCCGTTACTAAATTTTTTTTAATGTTATAACAAAGACTTATATTTATAGTAGGGGCCTTGCACAGTCTATGGCATACAACTTGCTAAATTAATACTATCTCCCATGCAGTATCGTGTCTGTGTAGAATTTGATTTTTTCCGGGGTTTATCCCCGTACACCAGGTCTCAATAAACACCTGGAGGTGTATATGGAATACATTAGCGATAAACCAAAGAGAGCAAAGATGAAAAAGACATTGACCATGTTTTGGACCACTTTTTTAATCGCGATAATGCTTGGCGGGGCGTGGTTTGCCTACGCCGATATAAAGGCAGCCTTAGATTTGAATGCATCTCCCGCCCCGGCACCTTTGACCATTCTATTAATCGGTGGCGGACTGATTGGCTTTGTCCGTTTCGTAAAGCAGATACGCTCAGGATAGAAATGCTGCTTTCATAAAAAATCGAGGCGCTAATTTTTTCAAAAGTATTGCTAATTAACCTGTTTTTAATTATTATTTTACATTCATAATCAGTCACATAGCCATTCGGAAAAAATCCGTACTCTTGCTTAGATCCACCTACAAGATGTGGTAGTTTTTCATTTCAACCGCATGTATATAGTATTTTAGGGTGAAAAAATTTCTGCACCGCGGTAGGTAGCTTTCTCGATCCACTTTGGTTTGGATCCCGGAATCGATTCTGTGACGCAGATTGAGACTTATCGCAGGCACGCGGATATAGTCCGGATTCAGAAATCAGCTCCCGTAGGAGACATTTATGACATGTCCCCGAAAGGGACGGAGTGCGCCTTTATAACCGGATCGAAAACATGTGCGGATCCCTCTGACGAAAGAATATGCAGATCGAAAAATTATATAAAAACACAGCGATTTTATATGCTTTATTACCGGTCGTTTTTCTTGTTTCGTTTCACGATGTGATTCGTCAGATCGTCAGGGACTGGAACACGTCCGACGGTTCGCACGGAATCTTGATTTTCGGCGTAAGTCTCTACTTGTTATGGCTGAATCGAAAAGAACTTCGACGGCTCGTGCCGCAACCCG
>SLIE01000047.1 GCA_007135795.1 Desulfobacterales bacterium | reverse complement strand
TCCGCCAATCGCCTTCAAAGCCTCCCGGGGTGTGGCATTTTTTAAAGGATGGACAATTATGGCACCGAGTTCCAGCTCATAATCGAGCGCTTCGGAATACGATGGAAAACCAATGGGGTGATCGTCGGTTACAAAATTCAGATGATTGCCCATATAATACATGGGATTTTTGTACCAGAACGAATTTGGTTTGAAGGCAGGGAACGGGTGCCTGAAAATTTTTTCATACATGGTCGTTATTTTATGCGTCCATGGTTTGAAACGTCGCACATACCCCCGGCGCGCCTGTATAAAATGCTGTTCAAAGAGCATAAAATCACGGTATGATAACGGCTCGAACGGAATCAGGGGCCTGTCATCCAATTCAGGAATATCCTGGTCGAAAGTATCGGCCATCTGTTGCAACTTGTTCCAGGTGGCGGTGCCGGCCCTGAGTATGGAGAGCGTATCCGATATAAACCGCGAAAGATCTTCGGATACCCGCTGCCCTTTCGGGGAAAGAAGATGAGGAAGCGGAATCCACCGGTTATGGCTGAAAACAGCGACCTGGGGGCCCGACAAATTATTCACAAAAACGCGCTTTATTCTCATAACTTCCCCTGGGTGGTTGCTGGTCTATCGTTTAAACGCATCGAGCATGGAGAAAACCCAAGGACGAAAGGCAATAATCAGACCGGTATTTTCACAATTTTCCTGTGGAAGCGATTTATCAATTTCCGTCAATTCATAATATTCTTTAAAAAGACGGTCAATTTTTTTCAATATCACAGCACGGGATCCTTCGGACAGCTTCCCGGTTTCAAATTGCAGGTGTTCATCATTTTTATCAAATGACGCATTGAGCAATTCTTCCTTGATCTGTTTCTTATACCGGCGCTCGATGGGACCATCCTTGCGCCATGCGATATTTTTTCCACCCAGCAGCCTGACCCTGTTTCCCGGGTGAAGTTCGATTAATTTCAATTTATCGAGCTCAAGCAAAAACTTCAGCGATTCCTCGCTGGTTATTTTATAGTCGGCAACGATGCTTGAAGGGTCCCGGCCGTTTAAAAGAAGATAATAAAAGACCAGCAGACCCGGGTCTTCCGACAATATCGTCTCCTGCTCAAGGCTGAGTTCACTGGGCCCTTGTTCAGCATCGATACTGATTTTAACAATATCATATATATTCAGATCCATTAAATCGCATATTTCCTCAAGCCGTTTTAACGAAAGGTTCTTCTCTGAAAAAAGCCGTTTGATGCTCGCCTCGCTCAGATTCAGTCGCAACGCAACGTCCCGGTAGGTGATCCCCCGGGCCTTGAGGCATTTTTTTAACGATTCGATCAGCCTGACTGTTTGACTCATATTCAACCTGCTGCAAATACGGTTAATTTACAATACTTAAAAAAAGAAAAAAAGATTGACGATTTTTTTTGAACCCGGCACCCGGGAAAATCTGACCGGTCCTCCTGAATTTCGGGTCATCTTTTTTGATTCATCATTTCATGTACATCAAGTGTACATTTTTTGTCTGCATTCTGCAACCCGGTTTAGTCAATTCAAAAGTTCACTTGTTTTTAAATCGGCTTTTAATCAGCGCGTTACGATCAATACTCACCAATTGGCACAATAATTGTATGCATACTTAGACGAATAGCCGCTGGAACGAAACTTTCAGCACCCTGAACAATACAGGGCAAAATCAAAGCGGCAGATGACAGTGATGGTGTTTTTCCGCAATACACCAGGGATCAATATACTAAACTTTTGAAAATACACGTTGTATATCACAAGACATGTATTATGTTGCAGGATGCAAAACGCGTGTATGTGAACCAACCGTTTAATTACATGAACCGCGTGACGGATACATCCGGGATTTAAATTCACATCCGAATTTGAACAATTTCATTTTCTGGATCAACACGACTTCAATCAACCCTGAAACCGGTCTTTAACCGGTAAAATTAACTTAAATTAACAAATCGGCTAAAACAAAACCGAATTCGATCAGGACACTTTTGCCTGTCGAACCGGATAAAAAATTGTGAGTGCACAACAGATGATCATGACCGATTCCAAAGGAGATAACATGAAGGAAAATGCCATTGCAGCTGTTTTCCCGGGCCAGGGTTCTCAGCGACCCGGGATGGGCAAAGATTTTTATGATAATATCGACATCAGTAAAAAAACATACGAAGAAGCCTCGGATGTCCTGGGATGGGACGTTGCAGCGCTTTGCTTCGGCAACGACGAACGGCTGAATCTCACCGAGTTTGCCCAACCGTGTATTGTTGCCACGGAAATAGCCATGCTCAGGGGGCTCCGCGAATTATACGGATTTAAAGCACAGTATTTTGGCGGGCACAGCCTGGGGGAATACACAGGGCTGGTGGCAGCGGACGCCATTCCATTTTCAGAAGCCCTTAAAGCCGTTCAGACACGCGGACGCCTGATGCAGGCGGCAACGCCGCCGGGTAGCGGCGGCATGGCAGCGTTGATCGGCGCTGATCTGGATCTTGAAAAAATACGTGCGAGTCTTGAAGATCTGCCCATTGATGTGGCCAATATCAATTCAACAAGCCAGGTGGTAATTTCCGGCCAGGCCGACAGCATTGCAATTGCTGAACAACGGCTCATACTTGCGTTGGGAACCGAAGGCATTAAAGACAAGTTCCGTTTTGTCCCTTTAAATGTCAGCGCCCCGTTTCACAGCCGGTTCATGATAACCATAAGAGACACTTTCCGGGATGTATTGAATTCCATTGCACTAAAACTGAACCCTGCCAACGCAATCCGGGTGACCTCCAATTATTCGGGGGCTTTTCACACGGCAAACACTGCCAAAATCATAGAAGCACTCGTCGCGCAGGTCAGCAACTCGGTGAAATGGCGGGACAACATGAAAGTCCTGGCGGAAAAAACAAAGGTCGTTTATGAAATCGGCCCCAACCGGCCGCTGAAAAAGTTTTTTGAAAGCATCGACATCCCGTGCAAGTCCATAACCACGTTTTCATCAGCAAGACGTGCATTTTCACCAGGAGAGTAAGCAATGCGATTCGCACCGGATCTATGGTCGGTAATTATTGGCGGGTCAAGCGGTTTTGGTCTCGCCACAGCCATGAAAATGGCTGCGCACGGCATGAATCTCTGTATCGTGCACCGGGACCGCAAGGGCGCCATGCGCAGGATCGAACCTTTTTTTGATGAACTGAAAAGCAAGGGCGTCAAGGTCATTACATTTAATGTCGACGGACTTTCAGACGAGGGACGGACAAAAGTTCTTGACTCCCTTGCAGCGGAGATCGGTGAAGCGGGAAAAGTCCGGATGCTTCTCCACAGCGTTGCCTTTGGCAATCTGAAATTGCTGGCCCCCTTGAAAGTCGGAGACCAGCAGCAAAAAGCCCGCGAAAAGATAGCTGAAAAACTGGGATTACCACCTGAGGACGTATCACGGGTTCTTCAAGAATCTTTTGAAAATGGCGAACCCCGCCTTCACCCCATTGTCGATCCCCCGCAATACAACAACCGTCAGTTTCTGGAAGCTGGCGATTTTGCAAGAACCGTTCAGGCGATGGGATATAATATCCTCGAATGGGTAACGGATATTTTCGACAGGAACCTGTTTGATGCGGATGCCCGTGTCTTGAGCCTGACATCGGAAGGAAACAGTATTTCATGGCGCGGGTATGCCGCGATTTCAGCGGCGAAAGCCGTTTTGGAATCTGTTGCCCGTTCCATGGCTGTGGAGTTCGCACCATACGGAATCCGTTCAAACGTGATCCAGGCCGGGGTAACGGATACACCCGCCCTGCAAGCCATTCCGGGAAGCGATCGAATAAAGGCCCAGGCCATACTGCGAAACCCCTTCGGTCGCCTGACAACACCGGAAGATATCGCAAATGTTATATTTCTTTTATGCCAGGACGAGGCGGCATGGATCAACGGCGCGCTTATCTGCGCCGACGGCGGGGAAAGAATCGCCTGAAAAAGCGAACACGCAAACCACTGGCCGCGAAATATCGCAACCCGTTATTTCCTGATGATGATCATAACTCATGAATATCGTATTTTTTTAAATCCGAATGGACATACATGAAATATTCCGAATTTTTACAACAGGATCACTTTGACCTGGAAAGTCTGCTGGCATTTGCCTACGGGAATATGATCGAAGATCCGCCAGACGATTTCGATGCCCGGTTACCCACCCCGCCTTTTCTCATGATGGACAGGATTCTTTCCATCAAAAAAAACGGCAAGCGGGGGAAAATAATCGCAGAGCAGGATATCAGGCTCGACGCCTGGTACTTCCAATGTCATTTTTCCGGAGATCCGGTTCAACCCGGATGTCTTTGCGTCGATGCCATCTGGCAATTGATCGGATTTTATTGCGTCTGGTGCGGCGCACTCGGTGCGGGAAGAGCCCTGGGATGTGAAGAGGTGGTGTTTAATGGTCAGATAAGACCCCATAACAAGGTCGCGCGCTATGAAATCGACATCCTTCGCTTTCAGGACATGAAAGCTTCCGGCACAAGCGTGGTTATTGGCGACGGCAATGTCTTTATAGACAATGAGCACATCGCGACGGTGAAACGCGCCCGGGCCGGTGTATTTAAAAATATTACCTACAAAGATTACCCGGCGAAATCCGTCAATTCGGTCGGTGGCACAAGCCGGGAATAATCTCACAACAGCAGGTGACGACATGAACAATCAAAATACAAGCCACACGGACAAACCTGTAGCCATTGTCACAGGCGGCGCCAAAGGGATCGGGGCTGCCTGCTGCGTGGAACTCTTTAACAAGGGATTTACCGTGGGCATCAATTATAGAAGCAGCAAATCTCAAGCGGAAAAAGTGCTTTCGGCCATTGAAAACCAGGGGTTCCTGCTCCAGGCCGACCTTTCCGATACGGACCAGGTGGAAAGTATGGTCCAGCAAATCAAGGAAGTAACCGGCAAGGTGGACGTACTGGTCAACAATGCCGGCGTCAGTGTCAACAGCCCCATCCACGCGATGAAAATCGATGATTTCGATTCTCAGAGAAGCGCGCTGAGGGGTGCATGGTTTCTCACCAAGCGGATATTGCGGCTTTTCATGCTGCGCCGCTCACAAGGCAGGATCATCAATATTTCAAGTGTTACGGGACATACCGGCAATGCCGGCCAGATCCCCTACACCATGGAAAAAGCAGCCATGGATGCCATGACCAAATCACTTTCAAAAGAACTGAGCGGGCGAAACATTCTTGTAAATTCGGTGGCACCGGGCTTTATTGATACGGAAATGACCGGGGAACTCCCCGAAGAGATCAAAAAGACCATTTTCGCCAATATTCCCCTGGGACGAATTGGCCATCCCGAAGAAGTGGCTGAAGTCGTTGGGTTTTTGGCCACCGGGGGCACCTACATCACGGGCAGTGTTATCCATGTGAACGGGGGGATGTATGGCGGTTGAAACGGATATTTCCATCGAACAGGTGCTGGCGCTGATCCCCCAGCAATCTCCTTTTCGCTTTATAGACGATATTATATCTATTGATGAGGAAAAGATTTCTGCTTCCTACAGATTTCGCAAAGACGAAAGCTTCTACAAAGGGCATTTCCCGAATAATCCCGTTACGCCGGGCGTTATTCTGGTTGAAACCATGGCCCAGACCGGGGTCGTGGCAATGGGTATCTACCTGTTATTAAAGCAAGGCCGATCTGTTTCGGATTTGCGGCGGATGACCCCGCTTTTTGCCTTTGCGGATCAGGTTGAATTTTCAAACATTGTCTTACCCGGTGAAAAGGTTATCACCCGGGGCGAGAAAGTTTACCTGCGTAGAGGAAACCTGAGAACCCGTTGCGTTCTTACCCGCGAAGATGGGGAAATCGTATGTTCCGGCGTATTAACCGGAACGGGGATAACAGGTTGAACAAGAATACAGATGCGGCTGTAAGGGTTTTCAGGAACGAAAAATTACCCGGGGCCGTGATTTCATAGTTGGTGTCTGTTCGGATATAAGATAGTTCGTTCGGGTTCAAAAACGAAGACGCGGCAAACTGCAGCGCATGACCTAAGAACCAACAAAATTCCGGCCAATTAACTATCCGGGGCACCGATTAAAAGCAAAGCAAGCACACAGGAGCAGCAGATGAATCAAATAAGAGTGGTCATTACCGGCATGGGGGTTGTAAGCCCGAATGGAACGGGTCTCGATGCTTTTCACCGCGCCATTGAAGCCGGACAATCAGGAATCCGCTACATACCCCGGCTCGAAGAACTCAACTTCGCCTGCCGGATCGCGGGAATACCGATAATTGAAAACAATGACTACAAAGAATATTTTGACAGCAAGCACTTGAATGACAATATTGGCTATGCATCGATCGCCGCAATTGAAGCGTGGCGAGATGCTCAGCTTGAGATACCGGATGCCGACGCCCAGGCAGACTGGGATACCGGTACCATATACGGATGCGGGATTTGCGGAATGGAAACCATTGCAACACAGGT
>SLIE01000256.1 GCA_007135795.1 Desulfobacterales bacterium | reverse complement strand
AAGGGGGAAGGAAGGTCAAAGGCAAGATCAAGGTCAATTAGAACGATGTAGTATGTTGACTGCGGGGTTTTCTGGGAGCGCCAGGCAAGAGCCTGGCACTCCCTTTCCCCTATCTTTTAACCTTTCCCCTTAACTAACGAACACGCAAAGCCTCTCCGTACCTTGGAACAAAGACCTTATACCCGTTGTCTCTCAGCGTCTCGGCAAAGGCGTTCATCTGGTCTTCTTCTCCGTGGACCAGTGCGATTTTCTTGATCTTCATGCCGGAGTCCTTCAAGAAACGAAGCATCTCATCCTTGTCAGCATGCGCGGAAAAACCATCCATATTCTCGACGCGCGCCTTAAGGGGATACTCCTTTCCTAAAAAACGCATGATCGGCGGGGCACCTTGTCGGTCGGAATCCCTGTATTCCAGACCTTTTTCCAGAATTCTCCGGCCGAGTGTGTTCGCGGCCATGTAACCGACAATGAGAATGGTATTTTTTGGATTATGGATTTTGTATCTCAAATGATGAAGGATTCTCCCGGCTTCACACATCCCCGCCGCGGAGATAACGATATGCGGTTTATCCTCACGCATCAGGGCCATTGACTCCTCCACCGAGGAAACAAACTGAAGCTGGGGGAACATAAACGGGTTCAATCCGTTTTCCAGAAACACCCGGTGGGTCTCCTTGTCATAGACCTCAGGGTGCTCACCAAAAACCTTTGTGATCCGGGTTGCCAATGGACTGTCCACATAAACCGGAATTTTCTGAACTTCGTTGTCATTGTAGAGCTCGTGGATGGTATACAACAATTCCTGGGTACGACCGAAGGCAAAAGCGGGGATCAACAGCGTCCCTCCCCGTTCAATAGTTTCAGTGATGACTTTTTTCAACCGGGGCTTCATGTCTGCAACCGGCTCGTGTTTCCGGTTTCCATAGGTGCTTTCCAGCAACAGCAAGTCAATTTCAGTTCCGGGCGGCATAAAACGCTGGGCCGGATTTTTGATGATGGGTTTGTCAAAACGTCCCAGATCACCCGTGTAGCAGATGTTGCAGGGTTTATTGTTTTCTTCTTTCACGGTAATCATGGAAATGGCGGATCCAAGAATATGCCCGGCTTCATAGAACGTACATGTCATATCCTGCCCTATTGCAAATTCGTCTTTATAAGGCCGGCCATCGAAAAGGGTGAGTGCACGCTCCGCATCCGCCGTGGTGTAAAGTGGTTTAATCGGGCTGATGTCATTTTTTTCCATAAACCGTGCTATGGCTTCTTTGTGCTGAGTACTGTTTTTCTTGAATTTCTTTTTGATTTCCTCCCGGCTCGCCCCCGTTGTATCGGCAATGACATTTACCGCTCGCTTGTAGTTGAGATAACCGGCATCTGATTCCTGGATACTGGCACTGTCGGGCAGCATGTATTCACACGCATGTGCCGTGGCGCGTGTTGAAAAAACACTCCCTGAAAATCCCTGGGCGGCAAGCAGCGGGATACGACCTGAATGATCGATATGCGCATGGGAGAGCACGACATTTGAGATAATGGCCGGATCAAACGGAAGTTGCCGGTTTTTCCGGTCGCTTTCCTCACGTCTTCCCTGAAACATTCCCGAATCGAGCAGAATTTTGTCATTGTCGGTTTCAAGCAGATGCATGGAACCGGTTACTTCCCGTACCGCACCGTAAAATCGAATATACATAATGACTCCTGGTTTTAGTGTCCCACCATAACCTGTCTCAATCCATTTTGAGATACGATCAGGTTCAAGTTCACGTTTGATAGTTTCGAATTTTTTCTTATAATATTGAATACGAACGCAATACGAGCGAGCTGTAGAAGATGCTTACACCACCGCGCGGTACTTTAAGGGAAAGGCAACCCGGGGTGAAGACAGACACGAGGGAGCCTCTGCAATCCCATATTCATTGGCAGCAATCCTTCGGATTTTTTACAGACAATCGCTTGAATGACACAGGTCTGAGTAGCACCGTTCGGTTTGAACCGTATGTCATTGTGAATCGCAAGTCAATTTTTTTCCGGTTCCAGGCAGCCATCGTCGCAACCACCGTCAACCGGCAAAACAGATTTGAGATTTACACTTATTCGTATGCGTGTTATATACTTACCTTTCATCCAGTACTATTTGGTGTTTACAAAAACCGTTTTCCCATGAATCTGATCAGGAAATGGTGATGTTTATGACCATACCGTTCGAGGGGCCTGAAAAAAAGCTCGAAATCATTCTTAAACAAGCGGATTCCGACATCCGGTGCAACAGGGACCATCGCTGGACAGGAGTCGTGAAAGCCTGCGGTGCCGAGATCATCAGTCAAAAAAACACTGCTGATATGGACGCTTATCTTCTATCCGAATCAAGCCTTTTTGTCTGGAGCGACCGGGTTCTCATGATTACCTGCGGCAAAACATCGCTGATCAAGGCCGTCCCCGGAATTATCGATATTGTTTCAAAAGACAATATCGCGTTTTTCTTCTATGAACGCAAAAACCTGATGTACCCGTACCTTCAGAACTCCGATTTTGAGACGGAAGCCCGGTATCTGTCCGCTTTTTTTACCGGCAAAAGCTACCGGCTCGGCCCGGCGAACCATGATCATGTTCATATATTCTACTTTTCGACCCCGGAGAGAGTAATCGAAGGCGATACTACCCTGGAAGTACTCATGCACGATATGCATCCCGCGGTTCTCGGAACATTCGTACCCAGACACGCTGACACAGTCAAGGATCTCGAGAAACTTACCGGCATTGACAGGTTGTACCCTGAAATGGAAAGCGACAGTTACCAGTTTCAGCCTTACGGGTATTCCCTCAACAAAATCCTGGGGGAAAAATACATGACCATCCATGTAACTCCGGAGCCATCCGGTTCTTATGCAAGCTTTGAGACCAATATTTACGAGACTGATTACACGAATACCATTGACTATGTAACCGACATTTTCAAACCCAACCGGTTTACCCTGGTCATGACGACAAGCCGGGAAGGGAATTCTGTGCCCCAGGACCACCGGCTTCCTTCCGCCATGACCGGATATGAATGCAGTGAAAAAAGCTTCTATGAATTCGACTGCGGGTATGCCGTAAACTTTTTCAACTATATGAAGATTGCAGGCGTCGTAAGAAGTCACAAAATCGACAAAGATGGCGAAGTTTGAAAACCATATACATTGCGCAGTGTTTTTACATTTGCGATGGCATACCTATAGTATTGCGAGTGAATATAAAATTACTACAACGAAGTAGATGGGACTTTAAAGACGCCATCAAAAGCGCCTGACACGTTCATTCAGTATTGAATGGCAGGCGAACCGGAGACAGGACATACGATGAATCAGTCCGGCAACCAATGCAGCAGACAGGGCGACAAACAGACACAGTGGATCCGCGAAGTCCACAAGGAAACGGTCTGCCTTGGTTTCAAAGTGGAAAAACTTCTTTTTTCCGGGCAAAGCCCGTTTCAAAAGATCGAGATCATTAAAACCGCCGGCCACGGAAAGATGCTGTTAAACGACGGAATCGTCATGCTGTCTGAAAAAGACGAATTCATATATCATGAAATGATTGCCCATGTTCCGCTCTTTGTGCACCCTGCGCCCCGTCGTGTGCTTATAATCGGGGGAGGCGACGGCGGTACCGCACGCGAAGTACTCAAGCATGAAACGGTAGAACGGGTCGTCATGGTAGAGATCGATCAAATGGTGGTTGATGCCTGCCGTGAGCATATACCGTCCGTAAGCGGTGCACTGGAAGACCCGAGACTTGAGCTTGTCTTTGGTGACGGGGTGGAATATGTCAAGAATTCGGACGAAACTTTTGATGTGGCGTTAATCGATTCCACCGATCCCATAGGGCCGGCTACTCCCCTGTTTGATTCGGTGTTTTACAAAAACACCGCAGACCGGCTTGCAGAAGACGGCATCATGATCACGCAGTCGGAATCCCCGTTTTACGATACGGAAATCCAGTTATCGATGTTTAAAAACCAACGCCCGCATTTTAAAAAGCTCCATATTTACCTTTTTTCGACCCTCACATACCCGGGCGGTCTGTGGAGCTTCGGTTTTGCATCGAAAAAACAGTGCCCGGCCAGGGATTTAGATGAAAAAAGAGTCCATGCGTCTCGTATCAAAACAAGATATTACAATGCACAGATTCACCGGGCAGCTTTTGCCCTGCCGGAATTCACCAGGGAAAACCTGGCGGGGATTGTTGATCCCGTGCCGGCAGGTTGACGACTTCGTGGAATCTTGTGCAATCAATGTGCAAGTTGTCTCAATAAAAAGGCCAATCCAATAACGCAAACAAGAGAGGCAGCCGAAATAACCGGCTGAAAAACACCATGAGCATGAATATCGTAACCAAAATCGACGATCTGGTTAAAGTTAATACCGTGTTGATCAGCGTGTCCGACAAATCCGGCCTGGAAACCTTTGTTCCGGCACTTGTTTCAATCAATCCCAACATCCGGATATTATCCACCGGCGGTACGTTCAACCGCTTAAAGGAGATTCTCGGGAAAAAGCGCGAAGCCAACCTCACACAGGTCTCCCAATATACCGGTCAGCCTGAAACGCAGGGGGGACTGGTAAAAACACTTGATTTTAAAATATACCTGGGATTATTAACCGAGACATACAATCCGGATCACAGGGACGATTTAAAGAGGACGGCCGCAATTCCCATCGACATGGTCGTGGTCAACCTGTATCCTTTTCAGAAAACCGTAGCCAATCCGGACGTTACAATGGAACAGGCCCGGGGAAATATCGATATCGGCGGTCCTTGCATGATACGGGCCGGTGCAAAGAATTTTATCCGGGTGGCATCGGTTGTCGATCCGGCAGATTACCCGGACATAATCAGTGAACTGGAACCCCTGGAAGGAATGACGACACTGGAAACCCGGTCAAATCTGGCAAGAAAGGCTTTTTCCCACACTGCCCAATACGACACAGATATTGCCGACTTTTTTCTGAATTGCCCCTTTAACAAAATACAGGGATCTTACGAGCAGATAATGTAATGGCGGGAAGTAATATCGCGAGTCGTACACACGGGTTTTACAAAGCCATCAGGGTTTATTTTTATATTCTGACATTCAAATAATCACAATTTAGCAAAAAATACGGAGATCGAGATCATGTCAAATGATATCAAGGCCATGTACAAAACCATCATGGACGATCATTTCCCCCCGCAGATGGAAATTGCTTTCGTCAATGGCGGCAGTCGGCAGACCATGTTCTATGAAAAGGTCGACTGGGTGGTCGACAATGTGAGAAAAGGATTGCGCTATGGCGAAAACCCGGGGCAGGAAGCGGCCCTGTACAAGCTGATCAACGGCAATCTGATACTTGGAGAGACGCAAACCATCACCCCCGGACAATATCTGGCATCAGATGTCGAGCTGCTTCAATCCGGCAAGCATCCGGGCAAAACAAATCTCACGGATGCGGACAACGCCTTGAACATCCTCAGGTACATGACCGATAAACCAACGGTGGTCATTGTCAAACACAACAACCCCTGCGGCGCGGCCCGCTCACAAAGCCTGAGCGATGCTTACCACAAGGCCTACATGGCAGACCGGGTAGCCGCTTTCGGCGGATGTATCGCAGTCAACCGCCCCATGGACAAGACCACCGCCGAAGCCGTTGCCCAGCAATATGCGGAAGTCGTCGTTGCCCCGGATTTCGAGGAAGGGGTCATTGAAATTCTTGAAAGAAGAAAGAATCTCCGGGTGATTCGCATCAAAAATATCGAGCGGCTGCAAGCTTTTGCAAATCAACGGGTGGTGGATTTCAAGTCATTGATGGATGGGGGGATCATCGCCCAGCTCTCCTTTATCCCGGAAGCTTTGAAAAACGAAGATTATAAGCTCGCTGAATCGGAATACAAGGGACAACAGTACAAGGTAAACCGATCCCCTTCTGATAAAGAAATGGAAGATTTGAAGTTTGGCTGGCTCCTTGAAGCAGGCGTCACCTCGAATTCCGTTCTCTACGTCAAAGATGAAGTCTCCGTTGGGATCGGAACCGGGGAACAGGACCGGGTCGGCGTTGCACAGATCGCGAGGGACAAAGCTTACCGGAAGCTCGAAGATCGCTATTGCTACGAAACATACGGGGTTGGGTTCAATGACATGAGCGATACCGGCAAAAAAGCAGCCATCGAAGAAAAAGTCGCTGCTGAAAAAGGCGGTCTGATCGGCGCCGCAATGGTCAGCGACGCTTTCTTCCCCTTCCGCGACGGCATCGATATCGGACTTAACGAAGGGATATCCGCCGTGGTCCAGCCGGGCGGATCGCAAAACGATTACCAGTCAATCGAAGCCTGTAACGAACACAATGCGACCATGGTCTTTACGGGGCAGAGGAGTTTTAAACATTAGAAAAAGATAGGGGGGAGGGGTAAGAGATAGGGGAAAGGTTAAGGGGAAAGGAAGGGCAACGGCAAGAGCTGGACACCTTCATGCTGTGGGCTT
>SLIE01000213.1 GCA_007135795.1 Desulfobacterales bacterium | reverse complement strand
CATTTGAATTGACGAAGGCGGAGGTCGGTACCGTTATTCCGGCCGCGGCAAGAATCCCGAGTGTCAAAAATTTGTTCCGTGCCGCAAGGATGGATTGAACGTTGTTGACAAGGGGGATATTCATGGCTTGCAGGTGCGAGAGTACCACGAGGCTCGAGTTGCTGATTTGAGATCCCTGGCGGGGCAGGACAAGGCCGGGCATGGCGTTGTTGTCAAATCCCCTGATGGATAATTGACCATCCACGATTGCCGGTGATATTCGTCGCGGATCGATCAGGTACAGTGAAAGACCCTTATCAAGCGCCGCTGCCTTAAGTCGTTGATTTGGATGATAGTCAGGCCCTTTTACGGTAAGTACACCGATATCCATGTTTGTTTGCTCCGGGAATTGCTTTGGGGGTTCTCGAGGGTTGTTCCAGGGTTCGCTCGCTGCTGAAAAAGAGTTGTCACAACATCCATTCCGGTATCCAGATACCTATTTTCTTTCCGGTTTTTTTGCTTTGATATACGGCGACGCGCTTGGTGTTGTTGTTGATCGCCATTTTCTGCCCGCCGATGTTCTCTTCACCGATTACCGAATACAGTTTTTTCTCGCCGACCCTGGCTGTCAGCCCGGCAAGCATTTTGGAACCAATCCCCATTCCCCGGTATTCCGGCTTAACCGATGTATACCCCCGTTCCAGGTAGTTTTCAAGGTCAATCCCGGCTTGTTCCCGAACACTTTGGATAAATTCCGGCCGCGGATGTTTCAGGCTGGAGCATCCGATGATTTCATCACCGTCCTTGACATAAGCGATGAGAAACGCCCTTTCCAGGTTGTAGCGGATAAATTCAGGAGAGACGGACCCCCCTGCTTCCACCAGTTCGCATATAATATCCATGTACCCGGGGGGCAGTTCATCCGGGGGGGTATAAAAATACCTGAGTTCATGACTGGTTTTCTGTTGTTGGTCCTTGCCGATTTTTTTTTCAGGGGAATTGTTCAATGGATCATACCTTCAATTTTAAATTTTTCCTGATTTTGGATGACGTCATAAAGTCATGTAACCATATTTCTCCCGGGGCGGTACCGGGTATTGCCCTGGCAACTGCATGAGAACGCTTATATCTCTATGGCTTGCTTCGACGCGCCCTGTGATAGACGGCAGGGCCACAGGTCGCTTATCTACGCTTCGCCAAGAGCTATAAGCAACCCCTGCAATTGTTGTTACAGGCAACACCCGGCGACATCTAAGATCAAAGGACAATTTCTTCCCGGGTGGCACCGGGTATTGCCCCTGGCAACTGCATGAGAACGCTTATATCTCTATGGCTTGCTTCGACGCGCCCTGTGATAGACGGCAGGGCCACAGGTCACTTATCTACGCTTCGCCAAGAGCTATAAGCAACCTCCTGCAATTGTTGCCACGGGCAATACCCGGTACCCCCCGGTTGAAATTGATCATTTTGTATGGTCAGAGGGCAACTGGTATTATCAGCGTTAGCTTTGAAAATCATAAAAGTCAAAAATCGGTGAAGATGGCATACATATAAGTATTCCGGAAAAATATAAATTAATTACAATAAAGTCAATGTTTTGCAGTGTCATCCGTGTTTGGTTTTCAATGGCCGATTTCATAGAAGGGCAATTGCTCCCGCACAGCTTCCCTGGGAGCGCCAGGCTCCTGCCTGGCACGCTTTTGAACCGGGCAAAGCCCGCTATTCCCAGGTACGCCTTTGCACTACACCTGCAATATGACCGGCATGAATTGTTTATAAAAACAAAGCCCACCGGGCTATCGCCCGAGTCTTATGCCAGGCAGGAGCCTGGCTCTCCCAGGTTTTGACCCAGGCTGTAGGCGTTAGGCCGACTATTTGAAAGGGGTCCTGACAACAGGTCCTTCATATACGGTTCAAAAAATTTGATGATACTCTTTATACTGTTAACTTAGCCATCTTCCTCGATCTTTAGCTTTTGCAAAAACATCTGGTCGCGACTTTTGATAACCATCAGTTTTGGATCGTAATATAAATGACCAATTTCATGGCCGGGCCCTTGATGCCGCCTGTGAGCGACACGGGCGGGTACCGGACGGTTTCTAATTTAATTTGCCATTTTTACGGCCGTCTTACAAGGCTTTAAGATCACATTGATTTATTCATAGTTCGGGTTTTCAAAAAAAGTCCGGCGTTTGATCTCAGGTGCGATATCCATAAGAACCGCTTATAATTATGCAGTTAAGATAATCAATTCCGGCGCCGGAATCCAGAAAAATATCTGTCTTGGCAATGTGAATGAGGCGGATTTCTTGGTATTTCCCGTATCGAAAATACAGTATTTCACTACTGTTTATTGTTTTGGGGACTCATTATAGTAATTAATTTGGATTAGCTGGTGGAACATGCGGTTGCTTTGGATGGATATTTTGAAAATACTTGCAATCTTCGGGGTCATTCTCCTGCATGTCTCCGCGCCCTTTGTCGTTCCTTTTGAAAAGTCACGGGAATGGTGGATCGGAAATATCTATGACTCGTCGACCCGATGGTGCGTACCATTATTCGTCATGGCCAGTGGCGCGTTGCTGCTCCGGAAAGCCGAACAAATCCAGCTTCGTAAATGGCTTTGGTCCCGGGTGGGGAGAATCCTGGTTCCTTTTCTGAGTTGGAGTATCATATATTTTTTTTACCGTATTCACTTCAAGGGAGAAAATGCATTGGGGGTGGCAGATTTTTTTCCCATGCTGCTGAGTGAGCCGATATATTATCATTTGTGGTTCGTTTACATGTTGATCGTCCTTTATCTGTTTGCACCGGGAATCAGTGTGTTGGTCAATAAAGCTGCACCCGCGCACGTCTGGTATCTTGTTGGCCTGTGGTTTTTTTGGGCTTCAGTTTTGCCGATCATCAATAAACCGCTTAACTTTGAAACCTATTTCACATCCGGCATGGATGATTATTCGGCGCTTCACCTTTCCGGTTACTTCCTTCTCGGACACATGCTCAAAGATCGATATGCCCGAACAGGGATGCATTTGTTTCTTGTGGCGGCTCTTTTTTTTGCCGCGCTTGCCCTTACCATTATCGGCACCTATCTCCTGAGCGAAAGCCGGGGAGAATTTCGTCCATTTTTCTACAGGTACGACAGCGTCTCCGTGGTTGTCATGACCGTATCCCTTTTTCTTTTGGTGAAAAGCCTTTTTCACACCCGCGATACACCTGGTGAGTCCGGAATTGAACGGGTAGAGATGCGTTCTCCCAGGCTGCTTCATAGGATCGGGATGAGCGTGTTTGGCATATACCTGGTCCATGCACTGATGCTTGAATCACTTTCTTATGGATATTTCGGGTTTATCATCGACCATACGAGTTTTCTGGGAAAGGATATTGCACCGGAAGGGGGTTTGCCGTTGTTCGCGGTGAGTATTTTTGTTTTCTCGCTGCTTTCAATCTTTGTCATTCGCTATATACCCATTATAAGAGATATCTTCACATGATGCTTTCAAGACCGGTTTGTAAATCATTGCTTTTCTTTTTCGGGGGGATTATTTTCTTCAGCTTCATGGCCAAATCAGATGCCGGAGTACAATTCGTACCCGAATTTGTGTCTTTTACGCAAGTTGCGAATCTTCCCCTGAATGATCTTCCAAAACAGGAGGCCTGGCAACAGCATGCGCCAAATGTGCAGGAGATTTCAATTCCCCGGAAAAGTGGTGAACCGGATCAACCGTCACTGTGGTATGATTCAGGTTCCAAGGCAAAAAAACCGCTTCTCATGGTACTACACAGTTGGAGCGCCGATTATCTCCAGCACGACGCAATACCTTACGGTGTATTTGCCGAAAAAAACGATTGGCTTTTCATTCACCCCAATTTTCGGGGCCGGTTTGACAATGCAGAAGCGACTGCTTCGGAAAAAGCGGTGCAGGATGTAATAGACGCGCTCGATTATGCCATGGCGCATGCACCGGTAGATGAAGACCGGATCTACCTGGTGGGGTTTTCCGGCGGCGCAATGATGTCTCTTGTCATGGCCGGGCGTTATCCTGAAAAGTTTACAGCAGTCCTGGCATGGGTTCCGGTGTATGACTTGAACGACTGGTATGACAGTCTGTTGGTATCCGGGCAATTTTTCGCCGGTCGGTACCGATCCGATATCGAGGCATCCTGCGGCGGAAACCCGCGTGAGGACGATGGGGCAAGGGTGGCGTGCGCGAAAAGAAGTCCCTCGTCCTATTTGAAAAATGCGCGTGGGCAGGGCGTCAGGTTCTTTATCAGCGGCGGGACCCAGGATCGGTTTGTTCCGCCTTCCCACGCCATTCGAACCTTTAACGCGCTTGCTGCCGAGGAAGATAGAATAAGCGAGGAGGATTACCGTTTCATCGATGACGCTGAAGTGATCCCTGTCGGGCTGAAGGGAGAAACGGAAGAAAATCGGTTTTTTTCGGAGGCGGGCCTTCCCGTCGTGTTTTCGCGCACCTCCGAGGGGGCGACCTTGATTTTATTTGACGGGGGGCATGACATGGTCTATAATGCCGGCCTGAAATGGCTTTATAAACAAAATCAATAACTTAAAAAAGTATTCATCATATGGCCCACCTCATCGCAATCAGGAGATTGCCAAGACGGTACGTATTCGTTCTTATCCTCTGCGCCGGAATCATCGCACTGATCCCCTTTGCATCCATTGCCCTAAACGCAGACAGTCCTGTCGACACGGCAAAAGACTTTCTTCTGAAAACCGAAGAGGCGGTGTTCATTACATCCCCCCTTGAACTGCGGCTGATACATCAGGGTTTTGTGGATGTCCAGGCACTTGACCCATCCATCATGGTCGATTTGAAATACGCCGGGATGGATAATTTCATGGAAGTCAATGTTTATGGCGATTTAACCCGTGCGTATCTCCGGCCGGAAGCAGCGATAAAGCTGGTCAGGGCAAGCGAGATACTGCAAAAACGTTATCCCGGTCTGCGTCTCCTGGTGGTTGATGCGTTGAGACCCCGATCTGTCCAGCACAAGATGTGGAGTATCGTCAGCAACACCCCCATGCAGCCGTATGTGGCCAACCCTCACTCGGGGTCCATGCACAACTATGGCGCGGCGGTGGATGTGACGCTCTATGACACGGAAAAAGGAGAATCGCTGGATATGGGGACCCCTGTTGATTATTTTGGTCCCCTGGCACAACCCGCTTTGGAATCCGAGTTTTTGCGGCAAGGCAAGCTGAGTGAAACGCAGGTGAAAAACCGTCTCGTGTTGAGAACGATCATGCTCGAAGCCGGATGGCACATGATCAATATTGAATGGTGGCATTTTGATGCGTTCCCCCTCAATTATATCCGTCAAAATTTTACGATTGTCGAATAGCGGGGCGCGCGCCAATGGCCTGCGTTTAAATCTGCTTCAGCGACGCTATTGATCATGATTTCAAACAGCTGACGGCGAGAGTGGTCCTTCAGGGGCCTGCCCGAAAAGTTCCCCGTATTCTGCCGGCAAGATTGTTTTGATATCCTTTATTTCTCCCGCTGATACGGCCTGTTGTAATAGTCCCATGATGCAACGCGTGCGTTCCACGGCTTGCGCGTATCGAATTCTCTCCCGTGATGCAACCCGGGTATAGAACTGCTCTAAATCGAAATCGCTGACATAGTCCCTTTTCCCGAGCGAATGCTTGAACTCGACCGGCAGTTGGTCCGCGATGTGCTTGCGTTCCGTGGCGGGAAGACGCTCACCCAGGGTTTCAAGAACCACCTTGATGGCATGCGCTGAATCTTCGGCGTCGAGTTCGCATGTATTTTGAACTTCTTTGATCATGGTTAGGTATTTCATACATTCTCCAGACACTGTTTATGGTTTGTTAATATAATCCCCGCGCAGATGGCGGCGTTCTTTCCCTTTTTCCTTCACGTGCGCTTCAATGACCTGCTCACTGGGCGCATCTCCTGCATTAACGACATCCTGATACTTTTTATAATAAGAATCCGCAGGGAGTTTGTCTCCCGGAACAGATTCTGTTCCCATGGCGTTAGAGTCGGTCTGCCCGGTCATTTTATTACAGGGTTTTTACATTCACATCCGAACCAACCTTGATTTGCTTTTTAATGGGCATCCCTTTTTCTTGAAACTCATTGTCACCTCCTGTTGTAAAGGGATTGCGCGCACCATTTAAATCGGGAATCAGCCGCTTACAGGATTATAACTAAGCTATGGTGGTGCTGACATCAGTTCGTGTGTTTAATGTAAATGGGAAAATCATGTAAAACAACTGGTCGGAAGGGGGAAAAATGGCAAAAGGTCATGGACCGCAGATCAAGGATGACGAACAATACGAAAAACTTCGGGAACAGGGGATGAGCAAGGAAAAAGCCGCCCGGATAGCGAATACGCCGCTCTCGCAGGCCGGGAAAAAAGGCGGGAAATCAGATAAATATGAAAAATGGAGCAAGGCCGATCTTTATGAGCGCGCAAAAGAAATCGCCATAGAAGGGCGTTCCGGGTTGAGCAAGGCGGAATTGAT
>SLIE01000478.1 GCA_007135795.1 Desulfobacterales bacterium | reverse complement strand
ATAAAAGCCTTTGGGTTATTTCCTGGTGAAGGGAATTGATCGGGGTATCTTCGAGGGTTTGTTCATGCGATTGGTATGTAATTCGTATTGAAAGGCTTTTTTTCCCTTCTTCGATCGGTTTGCCGCGGTAAATATCGAATATGGATATGTTTTCAATTAGATTGTTCTGCAATTTTTCAATTTCCCGAACAACCTCATGGGCTTCCACCTGGTCATCGATTATCAGGGTCATGTCGCGAGAAATAGCCGGAAATCTTGGAATCGGCGTAAAGCTGGCGTCCTTCATGGCAAGTGACATTAATTTATCAAGGTTTATCTCAAATCCGAATACTTTCTGGTTAATGTCAAATCGCTCCAAAACAGAAGCGCGAATCTCCCCAACAAGACCAAGTTCTTCATTACCTGCGCGGATTGTGGCGCTGTGCCCGGGGCGTGTATAACTGCATTGGTCATGAGGTGTTTGGGAGTAGGCGATCTGAGTTGTTTTAAGTTCGGAAAAAAAGGATTCCAGTACACCCTTGATATCATAAAAATCACAGGAAACCGGTTTTTCATGCCAGGTCTGGGGTCTTTGCGCTCCCGTCCAGACAGCTGATAACAGGTATGTTTCATCGGGTTGTGTTTCTGGCCCGTGACTGTAAAATGCTTTGCCAAGCTCGAAAAACTTCAAGTCCCGTTCCTGTCGGAAGATATTTTTCTGGCAGGCCTCAAGCAGGGCACTGATCAGGGATGTTCGCATGTATGACTGTGTCTCGGCCAGGGGGTTCAGCACGGACAGCTCTTTTTGTCGTATGTCGGTTTCCGTGAATTCAAGGCGTTCACTATTTTTGCCGGTAAAGCTGTAATGAATGGTTTCATTGAAGCCAAATCCAGCCATCATGTCCCTGATTTTATCTTTCAAGCGGAAGCCGCGTGGCGGCAGTTGGGTTTTTGCTGAAATGGTCGGAAAGGTGGTGCCGATATTGTCATATCCGGAAAGGCGTGCCACTTCTTCCATGAGATCTTCAGGCCGGCTTACGTCCATGCGGAATGAAGGTCGAAGCACGTCCATGGTATCATGATTTTCAGGGGTCACCTTGAATTCAATGGATTGCAGGTGCCGCTGGATCGCTTCCGGGGAAAGTTCAACGCCGAGATGCTGATTGGTTCGATAAGCGCTGAGCCGTATGGGGGCAATGGGTTTTTCTCCCGGGTATTGATCGATAATGCCTGCGGCCAGATTGCCACCAGCGGTTTCCAGCATGAGGGCGACCGCACGGTTCAGTGCGAAAATTGTGGCTTCCGGATCCACCCCGCGTTCGAATCGATACGAGGCATCCGTGGAGAGTCCAAGGTGCTTGGCGGCTTTTCGAATGGTAATCGGATCAAAATGAGCACCTTCAAGCAATACCGCGGTGGTGGTTTCCCCGATTTCTGAATTTTCGCCACCCATGATGCCGGCAATTGCCACCGGTCTGCGTCCGTCGCAGATCATCAGGGTATCATCTTTGAGGAGTCGTTCTTTCCCGTCCAGGGTGGTAAATGTTTTTTCAGCAGAGCCGCGACAGGTTCTCACAACAATACGGTTTTCCTCGAGTTGATGCAGGTCAAACGCGTGCAGCGGTTGTCCGGTTTCCATCATTACAAAATTGGTGATATCAACGATGTTGTTGATCGGTTTCAACCCTATTGAAAGCAGTCGCTGTCTGAGCCATTGGGGAGAAGGCTGGACTTTGATGTCGAAAATTACACGCGCCGAATAGCGGGGGCACATCTCCGGGTTTTCTATTGTTACGGAGGTGCTCTTGAATATATCCGGCGCGCTTTCAGTGATCGTGGTTTTGGGAAGGTTTAATTTTTGATTCAGCAGTGCCGATATTTCACGGGCAATCCCTGTTACACTCAGGCAATCCGGTCTGTTGGGGGTCAGGCCAATCTCGAAAACCGTATCGGATAACCCAAGCGCTTTGATAACGGATGTGCCGGGGGGGATTGAATCTTCCAGTGGCAATATGCCAGAAGCGTCTGTTCCAAGTCCGAGTTCTGCTTCGCTGCAGAGCATTCCTTCGGACCGCACCCCTCGGATACGGCTGATTTCGACTCGCGTGCCGCAAGGCAAGAGGGTGTGGGGTAGTGCGCAGGGTGCGTTCATACCGACTCTGACATTGGGCGCCCCGCAGAGGATCGAAAGCGTTTTGTCGCCAATGTCCACCTCGCAGCGTAAAAGTCTCTCCGCATCCGGGTGGGCTTCAGCTGTCTTGATTCTTCCGGAAACCACACTGCTCAGGTGTTCGAAAGGGTTCACCATCGCTTCTACTTCAAACCCTGACATGGTGAGCATTTCGGCTAATTCTGCTGGTACAGTGTTTATTTCGACATACTGGCGTAACCAGTCAAGGCTGACTTTCATATTAAAACTGCCTTAAAAACCTTATGTCACTTTCGAAAAACATTCGAAGATCATTTATGCCATATTTGAGCATTGCAATACGCTCCACACCCATCCCAAAAGCAAAGCCTGAATATTTTGCGGTATCATATCCAACGTTTTCAAATACTGCAGGGTGGACCATACCACAACCCAGAACTTCAAGCCATCCGGTGCCGGAACAAACCTTGCAGCCCTCACCCCTGCAGATCACGCACGCGATATCTACCTCAGCACTCGGTTCCGTGAAAGGGAAGAAGCTTGGGCGAAACCGCAATGCTGTTTTGTCATCAAAAATTTGTTGCACAAACAGGGTAAGTATCCCTTTGAGATCACCAAATGAAATATTTTCATCGACCAGAAGTCCTTCAACCTGATGAAACATCGGAGTGTGGGTTAAATCGGAATCGCATCGGTAGACCTTTCCAGGGGCGATGATTCTGACGGGAGGCGTATGGGATTCCATGAAGCGAATCTGAATCGGGGAGGTATGGGTTCTCAACACGATGTTTTCCGAGATGTAAAATGTATCCTGCATATCTCTGGCGGGGTGATTCTTTGGGATATTAAGCGCTTCAAAATTATAATAATCGGTTTCCACTTCAGGGCCTTCACCAATATCAAAGCCCATGCGCTCAAAAATATCACAGATACGTCGTGTAATACGCGTAATAGGATGTATTGTTCCCCTCGGAAAGAAGCGCCCCGGGAGGGACACATCGATTGCATCGGAGATTTCTTTGGGGGATGAGGAAAATCTTGAAATGGCACTGTTTACTGCCATTTCAATGGCCTTTTTGGTCTGGTTGGCTTTTTTTCCGGCCTCCGGACGTTCTTGCGCCGGAAGCTTTGCAACATCCCTCAAGTATTGTGTAACGATTCCTTTTCGACCTATGAAACGCGTGGAAACAGCATTGACCTGATCAATATTGTCTGCTTTTTCGATCTCCGATAGCGCCTCGGTCCGGATCTGTTCTATTGATTTGTTCAATTTGCCAATTTATCCGATAGTTGCAGATACCGTCGAGACCGAACATTCCAGTACGGGGTGAAGCTGCCGGCGTATTGCGTGGACGACGGTTCACAGATGAGAATAATTCTGGTTTTTATGCCAATGCGGATTGGTTCGGTTCGTCTCCGGTGTTCCTCATTGGGTTCAATTGTGCTTGCGAAGATTGCCGGATATCTGTTTGCCATTACAAATTGTCAGAGGCTGCTGCGGCAATTTGTGAAAACGCATATGGATCGGAAATCGCCAGTTCTGCCAGAACCTTTCGATCGAGTTCGATGTCGGCTCTCTTCAATCCGCTGATAAACTTGCTGTAAGGCAGGTTGTTCATCCGGGAGGCGGCATTGATACGGATAATCCAGAGACGTCTGAATTCTCGTTTTTTGACTTTGCGATCCCGATAGGCATACATCAAAGCCTTGTCCACGGCGTCTGCAGCGGTTCTGTACAATTTACTCCGTCCGCCAGTAAAACCCCGTGCCAGTTTTAATACTTTTTTACGACGATGTCTCGCCTTATATCCTCTTTTAACTCGCATGATCTGCTCCTGTTTATGCGCCTTTTAAACGCTTTCATCACGTATCTGTCTATCCGTAGGGCAACATCCGCCTGATTTGTTTCATATCGCTTCCGACGATGACCTGTTTCTGTCGTAGCGAGCGCTTTCTTTTTCGTGATTTTTTGGTCAGGATATGGCTCGCATGGGATTTTGAAAAAACGAATTTGCCACTGCCTGTACGTTTGAATCGTTTGGCTGCGGCACGGTTGGTTTTCATTTTAGGCATTGTTATGCTCCTTGACGAAGATATTAAAACATCAGAAGATGCATTATTCTTTTTTAAACGTCAATAAAAATCACATGGCGCGGTGAAAATACTTTCCGCGCCACGCATCCCACCCGGAAAATCCGGGCATTATTTATTTCGGCAAACTTCAAGCGCCTGCTATGCAATTATATCATAATATATTGATAGAAAGCTCATTTGTCTGCTAACTTGTCGGTTTTGTCAATAATGAAAGGGATGATTTGCAATAAAACAAAAAACTTCGATTGGCGAATTTTTTGGAAGCTCCGGATCGAAAGTCAATGTGTGTTTTGAATTACTGCTTCGGACTCAGAACCATGGTCATGGTCCTGCCCTCCATCTTGGGGTGTTGTTCTATTGCAGCAAATTCACCCGCTTTTTCAGCCACTATCTGTAGGACCTGTCTTCCTCGTTCGGTCATAGTGATTTCTCGTCCGCGAAACATTACAGTTACCTTGACTTTATTTTTCTTTTCGATAAATTTTTTCAGGTGTCCGACTTTGATTTCGAGGTCATGCGTCTCTGTCTTGGGTCGGAGCTTGATTTCCTTTATCTGGAAAGCGGTCTGCTTTTTTCTGGCATCCTGTTGCTTCTTATCCTGCTGATATTTGAACCGGCCATAATCCATGATCTTGCATACCGGCGGTTTCGCGTTGGGCGAAATTTCCACCAGGTCAAGACCGAACTCTTCTGCCGTGGCAATAGCTGTTTGAAACGGAATAACACCTAACTGATTGCCCTCCGGATCGATAACCCGGACTTCCTGTGCTTTAATTTCCCGATTAATGTTAACCTGCTTATCGGTACTCCGTTGTTTGGCTATTGGACACCTCCTGTATACATTTCAAGTTGATATGAACAAACATTGACAATCGCGTAAAAAGTCGCGATTAGACGCCTTTGTAAAAAGTTCAAGATCAAGGCTTGCGCAATCTCGAAGAATGCAGCGTACTTAAGTGTACGTGAAATTCTGAGGGATTGTACGTAACGAAGATATTGGACTTTTACAAAGGTGTCAATATTGATAATGCAATGATATATATCCGGTAACATATATCACGCAACAGGATAATTGCAAGAAAAATTAGCGTTTTTCATTGCGATTTTTCAAAAATGGTATATAAATAATCCAATTTTGGAAGACGAACCTGATTCGGAACCCGAATATAAACTGCAGGATCAAGGCTGATTATTGCCGTTCGTGGGGCGGTTATTGCAATGCCTGTCTCGTGTCGATCACAAACGGGTAAGAAAAGTATGACCAACGTAGATGAAAGCGAAATTTACCTCATTTCTGCAGGCCAGTGTTTTAATTTCCGCTGCGATCCTGCGGTTTCCTGTTTCAATGCCTGCTGTGGTGATTTGAATCAGTATTTATCGCCCTACGACGTAATGCGGTTGAAGAAAGCCCTGAATGTCAGTTCCTCGGTTTTTCTTGAAACCTGGACGAATCGTCATGACGGACCCCGATCGGGTCTGCCTGTAGTGTCACTCAGGCCGCAAGCAGGACCGGATTTGAAATGCCCGTTTGTAACCCCTGAAGGATGCGGTGTGTATGTGCATCGACCGGCATCCTGCCGGATGTATCCCGTTATGAGGATGGCGGCAAGAGACCGGGTAACCGGACATATACGCGAGTCGTATCATCTGATTTGTGAACCGCATTGCCGCGGCTTTGCAACAGATCGGAAACTTACCCTGGACCGGTGGATCGACGAGCAGGGCCTGCATCCATATAATGCCGCCAATGACGCCTTCCTTGATGTTATCAGTGCGAAACGACAAAAGCATCCCGATGTATTGAAAAAACACAACGCTGACAGTATATATACGGTACTTTACGACTCTGACACGTTTATGGCGGACAGTGGCAAGCACCTTTTTAAAGATAATGCTGGTTTCTCCTCTGATCAGACCGATGTGTCTGATCAGGCGTATTTGTCTGTGGCCTATAAGTATGTTATCGATTGCTTTTAAATAAAAGTGACGACCTCGTAAAACGTTCAATATCTGCGTTACGCGCAATCCCTCAGAATTTGCGGCTTGTCACTTATAGGCATACACGTACAACTTAAGTGCCCGCATTTTTAGGGATTGTGTAAGCCCTGATCGTGAACTTTTTACAAGGTCGTCTTCTTGCGACTGTGTACAATGATTGAAATCTCTGAAAGGTGAGGAATGCTATTTTGCCCGGGAATACCCTGGCAGGATTTATCACGATGGTCATTCAAAGCGCAAACCGTGTTGCTATGAGAAAAAATTATAAAACAGCAATTTTACTTGGCGGCATAAAAGGTATTGGCAGGGGT
>SLIE01000447.1 GCA_007135795.1 Desulfobacterales bacterium | reverse complement strand
TATACCCTCACGTGCTGGAAAAAGGTATTTTCCCGGCTGGCGCTCCTTACGTTATATGCACCCCTGACAAGGAAACAGCCCTGCGCATCGGTCGACGAAAAGACCGAAACGCCGTACTTTTAACCGTTCATACGACTAAAACTGCCAACGAAGGCGTGTCGTTTCAAAAGTTTACGGACATCTTCTATATGACTGAACATATTCCTGCAAACACGTTCACCGGGCCGCCGCTTCCCAAAATATCGGAAAAAGAAAAAAGCACGAAACCCGCTGTCAAACCGCAAAAAGAAATCGGTGCTTTTCTCGTAACGGCCAACGACATAGAACCCGCTGCAAACAAGAAGACAAAAGGCAAGAAAAAAAAGGTGGACTGGAAACAAGATCGAAAACACAGCAGGAAAAAAAATAAGGATGCCTGGTCAAATGATCTTTAATAGAACTACTTTCCTTTTTCCCGGAGAAATCAGACAAATTTTAAAAAGTATTGACAAGGATTCCTCATCCCGCTATAAAAATATTTTTTGATTTCCTGTTTCATCAAAACTCTTCGGGCCGTTAGCTCAATCAGGCAGAGCAACTGACTCTTAATCAGTAGGTTGAAGGTTCGATTCCTTCACGGCCCACCAATTAAATCATTTAATTACGGCATGTCTTTCTAAAAGCTTTTTCCCCGTAGGCGATTTAAGCCAACGTTGAGCCAGGATTTGCAATCTCATCGTTTCATATTATGTGTGTACGCCATCCTCTCTTCACAATGCTTTACTCGAAAAAAATCACTACCACATTTTGACAAATTAGATATATTAAATGTGTTTCAATCTCAACAAATCAATGCCCCTGATCTCAGTTTCGGGATATGGAGAGTTAGAGAAAGACCTAAACACATTATGCCCCAATTTGGTTGCACCATATGTCCGTGCTGAGAACCTCGCTGAGGAGCATCTGTTGGGCACACAAAATGGCACGCTGCAGTTCCTCGGCAGTGACCTGCCCAGCAGAATTATCAAGGGGCAGCGTCCCCGTAGCGTCACTCAGAAATTCCACGTTAAAGCCCCGATGTACCGCCTGCCTCGCTGTAGTGTCACAGCACATATGCGTCATATAACCGGCAATCGCTACCGTATCTATATTTTGCTGGCGCAGCCAAGATTCCAACTCGGTGCCAGTAAAACTCCCTGGCAGAGTTTTCTCAACCCACAGGCTATGTGGGCGCTCCCTTACTTCGGGATGAAGCTCCCACTCCGGTGTGTCACGCTGAAAGAATGGCTTGTCGGGCTGGGAAAAGGTATGTTGGATCACTACACAAGGAACATCCCGTTTTGCAGCAGCATCCATGACCCGCAGAATATTGCTCAAGTGTCCCTGAGGATGAATGATAGGGAGCCGGCCGGAAAAATATTCATTCTGCACATCGACAACCAAGAGCGCTCGTTTCATTAGTCATTCCCTCCTTTTTTGCTTGGACAATGTAGCCGAACAATTAATAGGTGCCGTAATGGACATACAAACAAAACGCTTAGTTGGTTTGAGGTAGGTATCATTTTAAAAATATAACCATAAATACACAAAATTCCCCCTTTTTATCGACCAGCCAATGGCATCTTGGTAAAATCAGCGACACCATAGCAATCCCACATGAGATTTAAAGTGTGGTATCAACGCCATACTTGCAAACCCTGGCAGTATTCCCGGGCCTATTGAATTTTGCACTTTGATTCTGGCAATCCTCTCTGGACTTGCTTCCGTATCAGGCGAACGCGCTCCCGGCTGACTGCGATATCTTGTATTTTAGGACGATAATGCAGGCGATGCGAGAAGTCCTCAAATCGCTATGGATGGCACCGGCGACGCTATGGCGGTCTGGCGTCAACATGACGGCACTCGTTATAACATCTGGGGCAAATATTTTGACGGCATCGCCTGGCACAGGACCGTACTGATCGAAACCGTCAACCGTTTAGTAAATTGTCCTCAAGCTAACTCAAAATAGTCTAACACCCTCTGGCGGCGCTGTGAGGCTCTTCAAAATGCTCACATATAAGGTATATGTCCGCTTTTTCATCGCCTCACGCCTTGCCAGCGTGGTGATACCCAGGTTGTGCAGAAAGGCTGACCGGCTTATAGGTATCGAGCTCAGTCCCCATGCTCTTCGGCGACATACGGCAACTTATGCAAGCAAGGCTGAGGCGCCGATTGAAATCGTAAGCAAGATGATTCTCCGGCATGCCAATCTTTCCACGACCCAGCGATATCTCGGGAAAGTCAGTGACGATGAAGTCAGCAGGTGGGTGGATAATATTTTCAGCTGATAAGCATGAAACCGGGGAAGTTTTATATTGCCCCGGTTTTACATATTGAGATCGGAATGTTTTACCGGTCAGGCGACCGCATAACTGTCGGGGAATAGCCGCATGGTGCATTAAAGCGCCTCGGCAAAGATGTCACAAATTACGATTGCAACTCGGAATCGGTTCATGTATCAATAGCATAATCATTCATGTCGTAAAAAATTTGTTTGATCCCAAGATGTTCAACCATGCAAGGTGTCCAAGGGTTTATAATGAGCCCTATCAAGAGCCTTTCATGTGCATATTCCCAAGAGACTTGTTGGCCTAACCATCCCTGGAGCTCGTTATGACAGATGAAAGAAATTCAACCCCCGAATGCAATCCAATTCCACCTCATTCCCCGACCGGAGCAAATCCGCGAACAAGCAAAGCGATGGGGGCTACAGGCCGGAACTTTTGGGATTTCTCCATAGAATGAGATTTTCGGGAAGTGCAGGAAGGGATCAACACCTGTCGGCGCTCCAGCAAAATCTATTGATCCCGGACGCAGCAAGGGGGGTTGTGCTTATATTACCCTGAGCCTGTTTTCAATGACAAAAACAAAGTCTCCGGCCTTCTGATCATGGGAGCGTACATCGCCCACCGAAAAAACCTGGAAAGCCAGCTCGCGCAGGTCCAGAAACTGGAGTCCATCCCGTAACGAAGTAAACGGTTTGCGGGAGTACAAGTAGTATCTTTTACAAGGTAATTTAATCAATATGTCTGAAAAAAAGTCCTCAAAAAAAACAGGGGATCAGCCAGTTGGATGCTGTTCTTGTGGCAGCATGGACATTTTAACGAACGCTCCCATAGGAATATTTACATCGACTCCGGATGGCAGTTTTCTATCGGTCAATCCAGCCCTGTCAAGGATGTACGGTTATGAAACGTCGGATGATCTCATCCGTTCCATAACCGATTTTGACAAGCAGCTTTACGCTAATGCGGCGTATAGAAAAGAATTCAAACGGCTGCTGAAAAAACATGGTGAACTGACTAATTTTGAATACCAGCTTGTCCACCGCAGCGGTTCTGTTTACTGGGTGTCGACCAATGCCCGCGCTGTAAGAGATTCAGATGGCAATATCACCCATTACGAGGGATTTACGACCGATATCTCCGAGAGGAAAAACGCAGAGGCAAAATATCAAACGCTTTTCCGCGAGATGCTCAACGCTTTTTCTCTTAACGAGGTTATTTGTAATGAAGCGGGGGAGCCGGTAGACTACCGCTTCCTTGATGTCAATCCGGCTTACGAATCCATGACGGGAATGGCAGCGGATGATATCGTCGGCCGAACGGCTCTGGAGATTTTTCCGGCCACCAGGAAGGACTCGATTGCCCTCTTTGGGGGTGTGGCTCTGACAGGGATATCCGCCCGCTTTGAAACTTATTCCGGGGAGGTAGACAGATACTTGGATGTCAATGTTTTTCGGCCGGCTCCGAATCAGTTCGCCTGTCAGTTCATAGACATTACCGATCGGAAAAAAGCGGAAATCCGACTTGCCAGGCTCAATGAGGCCTTGTTTCAGCTTGGCGATGACATTGATGCCAACATAGAGCGCTTAACAATGCTTTGCGGTGATCTGATGGACGCCACCTGCGCTATATATAACCGCCTGGATGAAGGCATGCTCTGCTCGGTCGGCCGCTGGCGAACCCCACCGGATTATAACCCGCGGGACAAGCCGGACGGCCATCTCTGCTATGATGTTATAAAAAATGCCGCCGACGGGATTCTCCTGGTACACAATCTTTCGCAAACCCGGTATGCCATAACCGACCCCAATGTACTTCGTTTCGGGCTCGAAACGTATGTCGGACACCCGGTTTACCACCGGGACACTGCAATCGGATCTCTTTGCGTTGTATTTCAAACGAACGTCGCAATCACCCAGGAAGACGAAAAGCTGCTGGGGATTCTCGCGTCCGCACTTGGTGTCCTGGAGGAGCGCCGGGAGGCGACGATTGAATTGAAATCCAGTGAAAGACGCTTTTTAAAGGTTTTTAATTCCAGCCCAGCGCCCCAGGCAATCTCTGATACGGACACGGGAAAGCTGATTGATGTGAACAAGCGATGGCTGGAAATGCTTGGTTACACCAAAGAGGCAGTAATCGGCCGGACCACCATTGAACTGGGCATGTATATCGATCCGAAGGAGCGCCAACGGTTTTCCCGAAAACTCAAGACACAGGGCTTTTTCAGGGATGAACCCGTGACCTATAGAGCCAGCAGCGGCAAGCACCTCAAGTTGTTATGGTCTGCCGAGTTCATTACGATAGACGGAAAGCAGGTGATGCTGTCCATGTTTTATGATGAAACGAAGCGCAAGCAGGACGAAAAGGAACGTGAAAAACTTCAATCCCAACTCAATCAAGCCCAGAAAATGGAATCCGTAGGCCGTCTGGCAGGCGGGGTGGCACATGATTTCAACAACAAGCTTGCCATCATCAACGGCTATGCCGAGATGGCCATGGAGATGATGGACTCTTCAACCCCCCTCCGGGAAATGATTCAGGAAGTCCACACCGCAGGAAAGCAATCCGCAGATATCGTACGACAATTACTAGCTTTTGCCCGGCAGCAGACCATCAGCCCGGTGCTGCTTGATTTAAACGACACCATTTTCAGCATGCTGAAAATGCTCCAGCGCTTGATCGGTGAAAACATTGATCTTGCGTGGCATCCCGGAAGAAACCTGTGGCCTGTGAAGATAGATCCCTCCCAAGTGGACCAGGTCATGGCTAATCTCGCTGCAAATGCGCAGGATGCCATATCCGATGTGGGCAAATTGACCATAGAGACGAAAAATACAATCGTTGATGAAGAGTACTGCAAGACTCTTACGGAGGCAATTCCGGGGCGGTACGTAATGCTGGCAGTCAGCGACGATGGCCACGGAATAGAAAAAGAGGTTAAGGACCAACTGTTTGAGCCGTTTTTTACGACCAAGGCAATCGGCAAGGGAACCGGCCTTGGCCTGTCCACGATTTACGGCATTCTCAAGCAGAACAAAGGGTTTGTAAGCGTATACAGTGAACCCGGAGAAGGGACCACCTTTAAAATATACTTTCCTTCCCATGAAACGAAAAAACCCTCTTTGCACTCTATAAGCGAATCCAGTGAGAAAATGCCCACGGGAACGGAGATCATCCTGGTTGTCGAAGATGAAAAGGCTATTCTGGAGATATCCAGGCAGATGCTTGAAAGACTGGGGTACACCGTTCATACCGCTGGAACCCCATCTGAAGCGTTGCGGTTTTCGAGAGCACATGATGGGAAAATACACCTTTTGATAACCGATGTGGTCATGCCTGGAATGAACGGGCGGGATTTATCACTCAAATTGACCCAAGCTCGTCTTTGCCTAAAAACACTTTACATGTCAGGTTATACGGCTGATGTCATCGCCCACCACGGGGTGCTTGACGAGGGGGTGCAATTCATTCAGAAGCCATTTTCACTGAAAGACCTGGCGGTCAAAGTGCGGGAAGTGCTCAAGCAGGATTAGGCATGTGACCTGGCATGGGAGATGAGAAGATTCTCTGCTAAATATTTACCTTCGGAACGCAGCAATCTCGACCCTTATAAGTTTAAGGTTCATATCTACCTCCTTTTTCTGGTTTATAGAAAAAACAGGCTTGTATGACTCTTTGAGCGCAGAATGGTCTCAAGTCAATTTATTACGTACAGATAGCCGCATGTGCATTTTGCCGAGCTCAATGTTTTAAAAAAAAATACCCCAGATATTTGACAACCGGATTTTTTTTTTTTATATAAAGATTATGATAAAGCCAAACCAATCGTGAGGTTGGGACGGAAAGTCACGGGTCCTCAGATAGCCGGACTGCCATTGTGATGGTAGTTCGGCTTTTTCATTAGGTTTCTGACACCTTCACTTACCCTGGGATGTGGCATGTGGGGGGAGCATCGGCAACAGACAATGTCAATTGTAGGAACCTACCGAATTTAAAAAAGGTTGCTCAAACGCTTTAGCAAATAAAAATATGACTGCAGAAACCAAAAAGCCTTAGTTTAAGGGTCGAATATGTAAAATAAATCCTTTCAACCCGGAGGCGGCCGGTGAAATGTACAGCATGCAAATTCGATAATCGCCAGGGAGCAAAGTTTTGCAAGAAATGCGGTAATAACCTGGAAGTTTGTTGTTCTTCTTGCGGTTCTTACTGCCCGCCTGATAGCCATTTTTGCGATGAG
>SLIE01000091.1 GCA_007135795.1 Desulfobacterales bacterium | reverse complement strand
GATATGCCGGCGCAAAAATCCGATCCTGCCCGGTTTCAGCTTGCCAGACTTGAAAGTCGCAACGAGGATATCCGGCCATATACGGGAATAGGCACGCTGCGCTTTATTTCTGATCAGGAGACATGGTCTTTCAGAGGAGCCTGGCTGGGGGTCCCTGATCAATGGCGCTTCCGGGTGGAATCCATCGGTATTGCCGGACAGCCGAGCATCCGGTTGATTTGTGACGGGGAAGCGTGTCACTTTATTTATCCAGAAAATGGATGTTACCGGAAGATCAGCACTCGGGAAAGAAACCTGGGCAGGCTCGCCGGAATCGATATGGAAGTTGCTGATCTTGTGGTTCTGCTGGGCGGTGGTATCCCGCTGGTTCCTCATGATACGGCATGGATTGAAGAGGAAAGCACAGGGCCGGTGATGATAATGCACCGGCGGTTTTATGGCATGGTCGGGAAAATTTATTTTTCACCTGACATGTCCCGTGCCCATACAGTAGAGTTTTTCGGCTTCCGGAGGTTGAAATACCGGGCCGAGATACCATCAACAATTTTAGTTGATGGCCATGTGGTACCTGACCTTCTCCTGATTGAAAATGAAGCAGCTGCAATGGCGCTTCGAGTCGAGCGTAGTTGGTTTGATGTGTCTTATTCACCGGAATCCTTTGTCCCTGTGTTGCCGGAAAATAAAAAATGTAATTGATTTCCGGTACCGCCTTTGAGTCGATGACATGCATAATGGACACTGTAATATTGCCCTGGAAGCGCGCTTGAGAAACTGCAGCAATGTCGTTACCCTGGGCGTTCGTCCGAATTTTTCGGATTATTCTGCCACGGAGCAGAAAATGATTCGTGATGCCGATAAGATATATTATCCCTCTACTTTTTATGCGGATATGTTTGCTGCAATCGGTAAATCGATTTTCCCCAGTCTCCACACCTATCATTTTGTTCAAGACAAGATCAAACAATCCGCGCTGTTTGCAATACTGGACATCCCCGTTCCCCGAACCCGGACATTTTATGGGAAAGCACCGCTTGAAAAGATTTTATTGCACTTTGAGTTCCCCATGGTGGGCAAGATTCCCCGAGGTTCGGCTTTGGGCCGGGGCGTTTTTTTGCTGAAACACACGGATGATCTTCAGCAATACCTGGCGTTGTCCAGGCCCGCATATATCCAGCAGTATCTTCCGATTGACAGGGATATGCGCATACTGGTGATCGGGGGTAAAATTATATGTGCATATTGGCGTATTGCCCATCCCGATGAATTCAGAACCAATTTGGGTCAAAATGGGCGAATCAGTTTTGATCCGGTTTCCCCGGAAGCAAGGCAACTTGCGCTTTATACGGCTCAAGCATGCGGCTGGAATGATGTGGGGCTCGATATATGCGAGCACGACGGGGAATTATTTGTGTTGGAAGCCAATATGAAATACGGTCGGCAGGGGTTGGTGGAAGCGGGAATTGATTATTCGAAGATGATGGAGGAAATGATTGAAAAACGGCAAATTTGAAAACTGGCCGGAATCGGGAAATCTTCGCATGTTCGTCGAAGACCGGGAAAAACAGTTTTTATTGGAAACAGCAACTTTAAGTATGCACGGAATCAGACGCAAACCGGAAGAACAACTCAAGTCTGATTATCGTTTGAATTTCGCCGTGGATGTGGACAGAATACTGCACTCACTGGCATACAGTCGCTATATCGATAAAACGCAGGTTTTTTACCTCGTTCGAAACGATCATATCACGCACAGGATGCTGCACGTGCAACTCGTCTCCAAGGTTGCCAGAACCATCGGGCGCTACCTGTGTTTGAACGAGGACCTGATCGAGGCCATCGCGATTGGTCATGATATCGGGCATTCGCCGTTCGGGCATGACGGTGAAAAGTTTTTAACCGCACTGTGTCAGGCACATGGCATTGGAGAGTTTCATCATAACGTGCAGAGCGTGGAATTCCTGGAACGGGTGGAGCGCAAAGGGATCGGCTTGAACCTGTGTTTGCAGACGATAGATGGTATATTGTGTCATGACGGGGAAGTAAATGATACGAAACTAACCCCTCAACGCGGCAAAACGTTTGCTGATCATGAACGGGAACTGGCACTGAGGCGTTCCGGAGACCCAATGCCGCTTATCCCGATGACACTCGAAGGGTGTGTGGTCCGGTTTGCCGATTCAATCAGTTATGTGGGAAGGGATGTCGAGGACGCCATCCGGCTCGGGCTTATCAAACGGGAAGACCTGCCCGGCATTTGCGTGAAAAAGCTTGGGCGTACCAATGGAACGATGGTGTACAGTCTTGTCACGGATGTGATAAAACACAGCGCCGGCAAGCCATACGTGTCGTTTTCTAAAGAGGTTTCAGAAGCCCTGGTTGTTTTGAAGAATTTTAATTATGAACGGATTTACACCAATCCTACCTTTAAGGCGGATCTGGAGATTATCGAAAATATGTTCAGTCACTTGTTTAAGCGTTATATGACGGATATCCAGGACAAAAATGATGATTCGCCGATATATGGAAGTTTCATTAATTCAATGTCCGAGGAGTATCTGTCTGTGCACAAGCCCGCTCATATAGTACGGGATTTTGTTTCAGGGATGACGGATCAGTATTTTCTGGATCAGGTGCCTGAAAGTCAGCGTCCGAAAGTAAAAATAAAACCCGTGTAGCCGCTCCTGCAAGAGGGGTACCAAGCCCCATCCGGAAATGGGGCATTTGCCCAAGTCGTTTGATACAACTGAAAAAAGTTTTATAATCTGATAGTCAGGTCTTTGGTGATATAACTTCCGTTTTTCTAAATGTGCGGCATGATACCAAAGTTGGGGTGACGTTTGATTCTCTTAACTGGTACCGATGACGTGCGCGTATCATGGTAGTGGAGGAAAAAACGGTTGAGTTTTTTTCATAAAAAAGTCAATATGGCTTGGATAAAGCTCTAAGAAAATCGGCAAAGGTTTATACTCAGGTATTTTGGTAAATAATAGTTGCGTTTGACAACCTGTGTAGATGGTTTCCGGCCGTAATTCAGAAATTTTTCGTTGCGCTCATGGGCTTTGTTCCCGTTGTCGCTGTAGTCACGAATACCTGAGAATTGTTCGGATTTGACAAGGAATTGAAACTAAAAGAGGATTTCGGTCAGTTACTGGATAACACCGAGTTTCAAAGGAGAATACACATGCAGAAAATTAAATACTTGTTATGGCTTGTCGTTCTTGTTCTACTTGTAATTTTCATATATCAGAACAGTGAGTATTTCATGGCCGAACAAAGTATTGGTATAGATCTTCATTTCTGGGCCGAATCCGTCAGTTTGCCCAATCTTGTGTATTTTCTGGTGGTTTTTCTGATTGGTTTCCTCGTATCGCTTTTGGTCAGTTATTCCTATGGGCGCAAGAAACGCAAAACCATCAAAGAGCAGAACGAAACGATCGCTTCAGATAAAAAGCGGATCAGTGAATTGGAGTCCAAGCTTGAGGGGATAGAATGCGCAGCATATGACAAAACCACGCATGTCGTTAGTGATGTGGACAAGGAAAAAAGCGTTGATGCTGAATTTACCCGCACATAAATTAGCCTGGGTGATAATAATATGTATATGAAATGATTGGATCATTGCATTGAAATAGACCTAAGATTAAAAGTGCGAAAGGGGATGCTTTTCCTTCGCAAGCTGTGAACAAAACCAGAAAGAAAGCGCCGCAATGCTTGTGGCCGGCTCGGGCCGTGGGGGCGAATCTTGTATTCGCCCTTGTCCGGTTATTACGGGTCGGGAACTCGTGACCGGGCGAACGCAAGGTCCGCCCCTCTGAGATAAAGGACACTTACGGTTTAACCTTGAAGCGGGCAATATCGGAACGTGCCGGCTTCTCTTGTAAATAGAGAAAAAACAAATCATGCATGTTTCAGCAAAATACCGGGTGCCATTATAAATGGCCGAAACACCCGCCCTCCCGAAAACAACCCCTATGATAAGGCAATACCTTGATATAAAGGAAGCCTATCCCGATTGCATTCTTTTTTATCGCATGGGTGATTTTTACGAGATGTTTTTCGAGGACGCAAAAGTCGCTTCCCGTGAACTTGAAATTACCCTGACGACAAGAAACAAAAATGAGCCTTCACCCGTTCCCATGTGTGGGGTTCCCGCAAAAGCGGCTGAACCGTATATCGGCCGGCTTATCGAAAAGGGGTTCCGGGTCGCTGTTTGCGATCAGACAGAGGATGCAGCGTCGGCCAAGGGTCTTGTAAAAAGGGAAGTCGTTCGCGTGGTAACACCGGGAATGGTCCTGAATAAAGAACTTCTGGACGAACGGGCGAATAACTACATTCTGTCCGTCTGCCATGCCGGGAAATTTATCGGTCTTTCATGTCTTGATCTATCAACCGGAGCCTTTCGTTTAACGCAGAGCAGGGATGCCGGAGTTATTCTGGATGAAGCCCGTCGAATTACGCCCAGCGAGATCCTGCTTCCGGAATCTGCCCGTGAAAATTCCTGTTACGACATGTTTCACAAAGTATTTCCAGGTACAATACCGCACTATGTTACTGACGACCATTTTGACCATCCCTCTGCACGTCTTAAAATCATGGAACAGTTCAATACCAGAAGCCTTGATGGTTTCGGGTGTGAAGAATTGAATGCAGGGGTCTGTGCAGCAGGGGCACTTCTGAATTATGTCGAGGAGACCCAGAAACGTAAACTCGTTCATCTCAAACATCTGGAAACTTACAGCCTGGAGAACCATCTGCTCATTGATGATATTACATGCCGAAACCTTGAACTGATTTCCGAAATTCAAAACCGGGGACGGAAAAATTCCCTGCTAGGTGTTATGGATATGACGATAACCGCCATGGGCGGTCGATTGTTCGTGCAATGGATTCGTTATCCCCTGCTGGACATGGCATGCATCGCCGACAGGCAGGAAGCCGTGAAAGCGGCGTCCATGCATTCCCACGAAAGAAAAAATGTCCGCATGTCGCTTAAAAAGGTTTTTGACCTGGAAAGGCTTGCCGGCAGGATATCCATGGGTCAGGCCAATGCCAGAGACTTGATGGCGCTTTGCCGGTCCATTAAAGCCCTGCCGGAACTGGTTTCTGCGCTTCAGTCTTTCAAAGCGAAGCTTTTGGCATGTGACAGTATGCAATTTGAATCGATTTATGCGCTGGCGGCTGAAATTGAAAAAGCGATCGTGGATGATCCGCCCCCCGGCATAACCGAGGGGTTTATCATCAGGTCAGGGTATGATCCTGCCCTTGACGAGTTGATTGAAATTGCCAGGGACGGCAAATCCTTTATCGCAGGAATCGAGGCACGAGAAAGAACACGAACCAAAATAAATTCGCTCAAGGTGCGTTATAACCGGGTTTTTGGATATTTCATCGAAGTATCAAAAAGTCATTCGGCATCTGTACCGGATGATTACGTTCGCAAGCAGACCCTGGTCAATGCCGAGCGATATATCACTGAAGAATTGAAGGATTTTGAAACCAAGGTCTTAACGGCACAGGAGCGGCGCGCTGATCTCGAGCACCGGATTTTCCAGGCGTTGCGGGCTCAGGTGATGTGCGAAAACCGTTTTATCCAGGAGGCTGCCGGGTTTGTGGCAAAAATTGATGTATTCATGGCACTGGCGGAACTGGCGGAAAAAAGCGGTTATTGTTGTCCTCAAATTAATGACAAAGGGGTTATTCATATTGAAAACGGGCGGCACCCGGTGGTGGAAAAGCTCACCATTGACCAGCGTTTCATTCCAAATCATATATACATGGATAATGCCGATAATCAGATCCTTATCATCACCGGTCCCAACATGGCTGGTAAATCGACGGTATTGAGACAGGTGGCGCTTACTTGTATCATGGCCCAAATGGGATCGTTCGTGCCGGCGGAAAATGCAGATATATGTATTACCGACAGGATCTTTACCCGGGTTGGTGCGCTTGATAATCTTTCCATGGGGAAAAGTACCTTCCTGGTTGAAATGGAAGAGACCGCCAATATCGTAAACAATGCAAGCGCTGACAGCCTGGTCATAATGGATGAAATTGGCAGGGGGACTTCTACTTACGACGGGCTGAGCATTGCCAGGGCGGTCGCCGAGTACCTGCATGATTTGCAGGGAACCGGTGTTAAATCTCTTTTTGCCACGCATTATCATGAATTGACGCAGCTGGAAAAAACCAAGCCCCGTGTGAAAAACTATCACATCGCCGTAAAACAGGTGGCGGATGAAATTATTTTTCTGCACCAGTTGGAAAAAGGCGCCACTAACCGAAGTTACGGCATACACGTGGCAAGCCTTGCCGGTTTACCAAAAAAACTCATAAAACGGGCCCGGAAAATCCTTGAAGATATTGAAGCTGATGTTCCGGATCGGAATAACCGGAAATCTTCAAAAAACACGGGTGACGAAAAGGAAAGTTTTAAACAGCTCCCGTTGTTTCCCCAACCCGAAGAAGTCGTGATGGAAGAATTGGCCAAACTTGATATCAATGCGATGACACCACTTGAGGCAATAAACTGCCTGGGCATTCTGCAGGAT
>SLIE01000131.1 GCA_007135795.1 Desulfobacterales bacterium | reverse complement strand
GCCCTGCCGTTTATTACAGGGCGCATCGGAGCAAGCCATAGAGATATAAGCGTTCTCGTGCAGTTGCCAGGGCAATACCCGGCGCCGCCCAGGGGAAATTGTCCTTTAAACCAGCAGGTAGGTTGATGCTGGGCGATAGCAAAGCCCAACGCCCACCTGCATCCAACCCGGTTTCCAAAGATGAATCGTTAAATCGTGATTTCGGCTGTTTTAACTCCGATTACCATTGATTGTTAATTTAATCGGATATTGGATTGCTTCTCATGGGTGGGAGACCGACGGTTTTCATATATAGAGAACTTACCGGCTTCGCCGGTTTTGAATGCCAGGCAGGAGCCTGGCGCTCCCAAGGGAGGGGCGTATTGGGACGGTATTTTACAATTTGCATTTATACAGTACCGACCATACAAAATGATCAATTTCAGCCGGGTGGTGCCGGGTGTTGATGACACCCGGCACCGCTTTTAACAATGCATCATTCTTGGTTAAACGCTTTTGGTGACCTGTATTTGATTTTTAATACTTGTCATTTTCACCCAGTCCTTCTCCCGGAGGTGGTTGAGGGCGATCGAGCTCGTCTTCATCGTAATATTGATCAGTTTCATATTCTTCATCTTCTTCCATATGCATCCGCCTGTCATCTTCACCCAATCCTTCTCCCGGAGGTGGTTGAGGGCGATCGAGATCATCTTTATCGTAATATTCTTCAGCACCAGCTTCGTTGTCCTCCATGTTCATCCGCCTGTCCTGGTCATCACGACGGTCTTCAACACCATAGTAACCGCGAACGTCCTGATCCATTTCCCCTTGTGTGACAGCGCGCCACTCTTCATCATTATCACTGAAAGAAGGTGCGTCCCTGAGCATTTCCTCATCCACGGCAACGGTTATCTCATCCCTGTCGGGAGAGTATTCCTGTGCCTGAACCATATCCCATGGTATTGGTGTGAGATCTTCTCTACCGAGCCCGAAAAATCCACCCCCGTGAGACAGTATCAAAAATTCAGCATCGCCGTCCCGGTTGATCAGTATGTCCTTAACGCTGCCGAGTTCATTACCCTGCTGATCAACAACGTCCAAATCCATAAATTCACTGACCCTGATCGAACCTTCCCTGGCCATGTCCATCTCGTCTCTGTCCCTCGCATCTTCCGCAAACGCTAATCCGACAACAAATGTCATCATTACAATGATAACCATCAAGGGTATCTTAAATGCATTCATAATAACGGCTCCTTTTTTAAACTTGATTTTTTATTCCCATGTCACGCACACGTCATGGACTAAAAAACTCGAGTCCATCATTTTTAACAATAGGAAATATGGCACCTGATGACAATAATGCGCATACTGTATTTTTGCAGAAATATTCATGTATCACCATTTCGCCATGAAACCGCTGCGCAGCGGAAAATATCAACAAAATCACGCGATGGAAAGCAGGAACCAACTGCACTTCATTGCAAAATGGAAAAATGCATCCGAAGAAACGATTACAAAAGAATATTTGCTCCAAAATAATTTGACAAATCATGCAGTTCTACAAATGGTATATTATATTATAGTTGTATAAAGCTAAACCAACGCTGAGTTCTTCTTAACACCAGCCTGCAAGATCTCCTTATACTAATTATTTCTTAACTTGTTTAACCGGGAGTTACGAATGTATGAGAAATCCAAACCTGGCAATGACAGCGTCCAACCCGGTCAACTCAGTCCAAAAGATTGTTTCGATATGCTTGAAAATGCTCCCATTGGGGCGTTTACATCCACACCGGATGGCAGGTTTTTATCTGTCAATCCTGCGCTTGTCGAGATGGAAAGGTGTTTATCTTTTCTTTTTTAATGTGCCTGATCAACAGGTTGAAAACATTACGAGGCGCTTTTTATGAAATCCCAAAGATTATCCGGACGTTTCAGCGATATTTTGGCTGTTTTCATCAAATACGGGTTTAACGATATTGTCGAACATCTCGAAATTCCGGGTCACAAATACCTGGACAAGGTAATTGATCATGATCCGCATTTGACTACCTGGGAGCGTGTAAGAAAAGGGATGGAGGAGCTCGGTCCCACATTCATCAAATGTGGACAAATTCTCTCCCAACGCGCAGACCTTGTTCCCAAAGAGCTGATAAAAGAATTGCGCAAACTCCAGGATGATGTTCCTGCCGAGAGATTTAAAGATATCAGAAAAGTTCTGGAACAGAATTTTGAAACCCCTTTGAATGAAGTCTTCTCGGAAATTGATGTCATTCCCATCGCAGCTGCATCGCTTGCCCAGGTGCATCGGGCAAAACTTGCCGGCGATTCACGGGAGGTGGCGATTAAAATCCAGCGCCCCGGCATTGAAAAAACCATTCAAAATGATCTGGAAATCCTTGAAAAGATTGCCATCCAGCTTGATAAACGAATAACGTATTTTGAGGTTTACAACTTGCCGGAACTGGTTCAGCGCATCCGGACACTTATAATGCATGAGCTCGATTTTGTTTACGAAATGCATAATATGCAAGTGGCAAGATCTCAATTTCAACCCGAAGAAGGGATTGTCATTCCCGAAGTGTATCCGGAGCTTTGCGGAAAACGCGTTCTAACCATGGCGCTTTTTCGCGGCAAAAAAATAAAGGAGATCAAGGTTGATGAGTTATGCGATCGAAAGGCCCTTGCCAGGCGAGGCGTCAAATTTTCTCTGCAGCAAGTGCTTGAACATGGTTTTTTTCATGCCGATCCGCACCCGGGAAATATCCTCATCGACGAAAATGAAAACATGCTCATCCTGGATTGGGGGATGGTGGGCTGGTTGACGCCCCGGGTTCGCGCTCAGCTAATCGATCTTCTTTCGGCACTGGTCGATAACGATGTCGAGGAAGTCACCGAGTTTTTAATCTCCTTTACCACGGGCCGGGAAAATGTGGACCGGCCTCTTCTGCAAACCGAAATAATGGCGGTGACTACCCACTTTATCCGGATGCCGCTAAAAGAAATCAACCTGGGCCAATTGCTCATGGACCTTACCTCCATACTCCGCTCCCACGGCCGTGTATTGGGCACGGACCTCTCTATTATGATCAAGTCGCTGATCACGGCTGAAGAAACAGCCAAAATAATAGATCCGGATTTAAACGTGATAAAAGAGATCGAGCCAATCGTAAACCGGTTGATCAGAAAGCGTTTCAGACCTGACAACGTGATCAAGGGTCTGTATAAAAGTCTTCGGCTTATGATGCGTCATCAGCAGGAGTTGCCCCGGCACACCATCAATGTCATCAGCAAGCTGGATCAGGGGAATCTGGCAATCCGTTTTCAACACGAAAACCTGGAAGGATTGCAGAAGACCATGGAGAAAACCATCAACCGTCTGGTTTTGGGAATCATCACCGGAGCTTTGTTTATCGGTTCAAGCATGATCATTCTGGCCGGGACCGGTCCTTTGATAGGCGGATACCCTGCTCTTGGGGTGATTGGTTATTTCATCGCCCTATTTATCTGTTTACGTCTGGCACTGTCAGCGATCCGTCCCAAAGACCATGAGAGACACAAGTAGCATCAACGTCTGCTGCCCCCCTGCCCTTGAATCGCATGCAATATCAAGTGATGAAAATAAATGTACACGCCTATTGAATCTTGCTATACATAAGACACTAGAAGAAGTTATTATTTAAATTCAAGACTGACCAATTGAGTGAAAAAAATTCCACCTTCCCCCTTACCCGGAAATAAATTTTCCCTAACCCGGCTGACAAGACCGATTGCCCTGTTTCTGTTTGTTATCCTGGCAGGCGTGGTGGTGATATATACTGCCGGACCGGTTATTATTGAAAGAATAATTATCAACCAGATGCATTCCGCAGGTTTTGCAGCGCCCCGTGCCAAAGTCATGGCAATTACCCCTAATGGCCTTCATTTAAGTCATGTTTCAGCACAAGAACCGAGGCTGGATGTGGATTTCATAACCATCACGTATCGTCTGAGAGACCTCGTACGCGGAAGGGTTGATAAAGTTTTAATCAGCGGCCTGCAATACGGGGTAAGTCTCAAAGACAATAGGCTTGATGTTGGTTTTCCGGTCTCCGGAAACGATAACCACCCCCCGCATCCGGCCCTGCCGTTCAGCACCCCATTCAAAACCATTGACGTCAGCAGTTCGTCTCTGGTTCTGAATTACAGAGGGAAAAACTATCTTGTCCCCTTCTCCCTGACCATCTCCAGGCTCGAAGACAGCGTGCTGGATTTTTTTTCCAGGCCGGTTGTATTTGGCCTGCCCGTGAGCGTTCAGGGCCGAACCGATATTCATACTCTGGAAACCAGGATCGATGCCAGGACCTCCTTATCCGATTTTCAGGGACCGGGCGCGCAGTATCCGGCTCTGGAAAAAGTTGTGGTAGATACAAGCGCACCTCAGACAGCAGGAATAAACTTCAGATGGATCATTGACAAATCGGGCAAAGGTCGTGGAAACCTTGAAATTGCAGCTGCAATTGAGAATTTGCATCTCTCCGTCGGCGGTCACACCGCCGGAATTGAAAAAGGAGACTTATATGTAAACGCCTCTATGGATGACCAGCTGCATTTTGAACGCTTTGAAACGAATTTTCAGACTACCGGGCTTCGTTTCAATGATTTCTACACGGAGAAAATCGGCTTACATTTAAGTGATACAGCTTCCGGGTTTAATTTTTCCGTTACTGTCACGGAGCCCGTGGACGGACATATTGAAATCAGCGGAAAACAGACTTCAATCAATCAGCTGTTGTCAAATGGGTTTTCTTATGATGCCGATTTTGACTGGCACTTGCGGGCAGAAGACAAATCCGGTTTTTCAAACCGGTTAACACCCGTGGATTTGGCTGTAAGTCATCCTGCAACGATTGCCGCCCAGGGCATGGGCAGGTTTGGTTTTTATCCGCAGGAAACCAGCGAGCATGACCGATGGCATATTGACCTGGACGTTCAGGAAGCCGTCGTCAATTTGGCAGAGGTCTTTATTCCGGAATTTTTTTTAGAGATCACCGACCTCCTCTTTTCCGGGTCCGGGACGCTTTATGCCGGAGCCGATCAGCTCAGCGCAGAAATTGGAGAAATGAGCATTTTCAAAGTCACCCAGGTAGCGTATGAACCGGCTGATGCAAGCTACCTTGTCAAAGACATTGAACTGACGCCTCGCGCGAAAATTAGCCGGAACGGTGATGGCGCCATTCAAATATCCGGCTCCGGACGGACGGAAAAGAACTTTGAGGCGCTTTTTGATGAAACAACCGTTTTGGCGGATTTTCTTTCAATAGAGGCGGACCTTAACCTTGATTTCGGTGAAGCATTAAAGGGTCTGGTCCGGGCCAGGTCAGATATTCGCCGAGTTGATATTCCAGCGATCGACACCTTGATTTCAGATGTAAAGCTTGATATTCCCATGGGTATCGGCGGCGTTTCTGCTCCAAAAGGCGAATTTTCAACCGGGGCCATCCTCTGGAATCAAATTAGCTGGCCTGGAATAGAAGGCCGTGCCGCCATCCATGACAAGTTTGTTCAGGTCAATGGCAAATGGCCATTTCTGTCCGGCGCGTCCCTGGATTTTTCCTGCGGGATAACGGTTGATCCGGATAAAGGACTCTCGGGAAACATAAACGCAAACACAGGATGGTTTGACCTGCCGGAAAAGCAGTTGCTGGACAGGCTTGCGACTGAACTTGAAACAATAAACATCGACGGTTCAGTCAATATGGGACTCAACCTTGATTTCAATAGCGCAATAATGAAACCGGACCTTCGCGTCGCCTTCAGAGACATTCATGTCACTTCGCCGACTATGGAGATGACGGTGTCGGATGCCCGGGGGGATATCCGGCTGAACAGTTTTTCGCCCTTGACCACGCCAGGCAATCAGCGCATAGATGTTTCAAGGTTAAAAATCGGCGAAGTCGAGCTCGTGGATGGCTTTGCAACTTTCAGACTGGATTCCGCAAACACGCTTTTTCTGGAAAAAACAAGTTGGAATCTGCCCGAAGGGGGGAGCATCACAGCCCATTCATCCTGGTTTAATCTGGAGCCCGTAAGCGCTGATCTTGAAGTTTTCTTTGAAGACATAGATATTTTGAAAATTGTTGCCCGGGTAAGCGAGCAAAAAATCGACGGAAGCGGCCTGGTGTATGGACGCGTACCCATTTTATATGAACAGGGGAAAGTTACCATTGGCAACGGGTTCCTCTACTCGGTACCCGGCACCGGCAGGCTTGGCATTAAGGATAAAGCATGGCTGGAAACACTTCTTTTGTATGTTCGTGATGCCATGAAAGGGCATCCATACCTTTCAACGGTTTCCGAGAGATTGGAACAGGCCTTGCAAGATTTTGAGTATAATTATCTAACGGTCAACCTTAAAAAAGGGGCTGAGGACACTTCCGCCAGGATCGAGCTTCGCGGCCGGGGTGTTGAGGGAGATCCTCCCCAGGAAGTGGGCAGTCTGGTCATCAATGTGAATGATCTTGGCGAAATCATTAACCGCGCCCTGCGTTTTCAGATGACCGCGGAAGAATCGATTGAAAAAGCGTTTGATGCGCTATTCGATTTTTAAAG
>SLIE01000130.1 GCA_007135795.1 Desulfobacterales bacterium | reverse complement strand
GCAGCTAATACCCTATAACTTTTAAACTATTGCTTCAGAATTGACGCGCCCGTAAAAGTTAAAACTATGCCCAAGGATAACTAAGTTAAAAGCTCCCATATACAATACATAGTGGTTTTATATTCTCAATGGTATACATATAGTTAATCGAGCGAATGTAAAATTGCTGCGACGAAGTAGATGGGACTTTTTACGACGTCATCAGAATTGATAGCTTCTCTGTAACGCTTTGCTTTCTGTGATAAAATTTTGTTACCTTGTTTTTTAGATAACTTCTCGTAAAAAGGTGCGAAATCAGTTAAGATGGTAGCTAAAGTCTATGAATTGGAATTCTAACTAGTGCCTGAACGAAAACCGTCTTTTTCGCCAATCTCTGCGTCCGGCTCAAATTTTAATCCTCAAAATACGTCCAGTATTTCTGCGGTTAAAATTTTCGCCGTCCTTGACCTTGACGAAAAATCCTGGTTTTCGTTCGGGCACTAACTAAGGAGATCCCTATGACGATCCCGGGAAATTTACTGACAACCGCCATGGCCGTAATGCCCCACACGGATATTGACCGGGCACTTGAAATTGCGCTGACCATGGACATTCCATTCTGGCCGCAACTGCCACGGCTCAACTATCATGAGGATATGTACGTTCAGGCCGCGGAGCACTTTCCCGGCATTCTCTTAAACATGGAAAAACAAACTCTCAAATTTTCCATGGATAAATTTATCGCCGAACTTGAAAATATCATGAACCAATTCGATTCTCCGGAGATTTTCGACATCAGTAAAACCTTCTCCGCTGTGTATCATCGGTTTCTGGACCTCGATCTATCAAACCGGCCTGCAGTAAGGGGACAGCTTGAAGGACCCATCAGTTTTGGCTTCAATGTGGTGGATGACAATGACCGGCCAATCCTTTTTGACGATACGGTACGCCCTTTTTTATTTGAGTTCATGGCAAGGCGTGTCAATGTGCAACTTGCACGCTTGAAAGAAAAAAATGAAAACGCATTCATGTATGTCGACGAACCCGGGCTACAATTCCTGTTTTCCGCCATGTCCGGTTACGGTGATGTACAGGCGAAATCCGATATGGAGATGTTTTTCAGCATGATCGACCGACCAAGAGGGGTGCATTTATGCGGCAATCCGGACTGGGATTTTCTCCTGAACCTGGACATGGATATCCTGTCACTGGACCTTTATACCAATCACGATGTTTTTTCTTCATATGCGCCTGCCATCAAGCGCTTTTTGGAGAGAGGGGGCGTATTGTCGTGGGGAATCGTTCCAACAAATTTTGAACCATTTGAAAAAGAATCAATGGATTCATTGGAAGAAATTTTGGAATCATCATGGGAAAAACTTTGGCAAAAGGGGATCGACCGGGATCTCATGCTGGCTCGTAGCCTTCTTTCACCCGCCACTTGCTGTCTTGTCAACCCGGATATTGAAAAGACCGTTGAAAAAGGTTTTGAAACCACTCTCAAGCTCTCCGCCCGGCTTCGCGAAAAGTACCAGCTCGCATGAGACAGGAATAAACATTTAGGGCGCCTGGCATGTACGAGCGGATACACCGCCCGTGCATGCCAGGCCGAACGAAAATCACCTGACGCCTGCCTGCATTACCGCTTCGCCAAGGCCGCATGCGCTGCCGCCAGACGTGCAATGGGCACACGGAAGGGCGAACACGACACATAGGTGAGCCCCAGCTGATGGCACAGTTCTATTGATTTGGGATCCCCCCCGTGCTCCCCGCAAATGCCGCATTCAAGCTCCGGCTTGAGGCTGCGCCCTTTTTCCACGCCGATTCTCATCAACTCGCCAACACCTTCCATATCAATGGTCGCAAAAGGATTATAAGGCAGAATTCCGCTTTCCAGGTATTCGACCAGGAAACCGGCTTCCGCATCATCCCGGGAGATCCCGAAGGTCGTCTGTGTCAGGTCGTTCGTGCCGAAAGAGAAAAATTCAGCCTGTTCGGCAATCTGATCCGCGGTCAGGGCCGCACGCGGAATTTCGATCATCGTCCCGAACTTATAATCAATTTTAGTATTGTGGTGATGCATGATTTTTTGCGCCTCAGCTTCCAGCCGTCCGCGTTGAACCTTCAATTCATTGACATGACAGGTCAGCGGTATCATCACTTTCGGTAAAACTACGATACCTTCCTTGGTGACCTCGCATGCCGCCTCAAAAATGGCCCGAACCTGCATGATGGTCAACGCCGGAATCCGGATACCCAAACGGACGCCCCGCAAACCGAGCATCGGATTGGACTCCCGCAGGCTCTCCCCGCGACTCAGAACCCGTTCCTTTTCACCAATCATTTGCAGAATATCATTAATTTCAGTCATATTGGCGGCGTGCATCAATTGAATCTTTAAATCCGATATTTCATAAATGAGATCAAACGAATTCGGCAAAAATTCATGAAGCGGCGGGTCGATCAGCCGGATGATCACCGGGAGGCCATTCATGACCCGAAAAAGGCCCGCAAAATCTTCCCTTTGAAAAGGGAGGAGGTCATCAAGGGCCTGCTTTTGTTCCACAGGGCGATCCGTCATGATCATTTTCTGAACGATCGGCAAGCGTTCCGCTTCAAAAAACATGTGTTCCGTACGGCACAACCCGATCCCCTGAGCACCATATTCCCTCGCCCGTTTCGCGTCTATAGCGTAATCCGCATTGGCCCAGACACCCAAGGTGCGGAAACTGTCGGCCCACTCCAGAAGTTTGATCAACCAGGCGTCCTGAATATCCGGGATCATGGTTTTAATCTTGCCCGTATAGACTTCACCACTTGTCCCATCGATGGAAAGCCAGTCCCCTTCCTGGATCAGCTTGTCCCCGACATTCATCTGGCGCTTGGGGATTTCGATATTCAACTCGGAGGCACCCACCACGGCCGGCTTGCCGAATTGGCGCGCGACCAAGGCGGCGTGACTGGTACGCCCTCCCCGGGTAGTCAGAATTCCTTCCGCAGCCAGCATGCCGTGCACATCGTCCGGTTTGGTCTCCGGTCGGACCATGATCACCTGCTTGCCTTCCTTTTTGGCCCAGGTTACGGCAGTGTCCGCATCAAATGCCACCACACCGCAAGCCGCACCCGGCGATACATTCAAACCCTTTGCGAGCATGCGCCCCTCGGCCTGCGCCGCTTTGGTGGCTTCGAGGTCAAACTGGGGATGCAAAAAGAAATCGACCTGCTCCGGAGAAACCCGCATAACGGCTTCCTCATGGCTGATCAGCCCTTCTTCAGCCATATCCACGGCAATACGCACCGCAGCCCTGGCGGTTCTTTTACCATCGCGCGTTTGCAGCATCCAGAGTTTTCCCTTCTCGATGGTAAACTCCACATCCTGCATTTCACGGTAATAATGTTCAAGTTTTCGGGCAATGGTTTCAAACTCTTTGTAAGCCTCCGGCATTTCGGTTTGAAGCTCATCCAGGTCCCTTGTCATGCGTATACCCGCTACAACGTCCTCGCCCTGGGCGTTGACCAGGTAATCCCCTTCAATTTTATTATCACCCGTGTAACCGTTCCGGGTCATGGCAACACCGGTGGCACTATCGAGTCCCATGTTACCGAAAACCATGGCCACAATGCTCACGGCCGTTCCCAAATCATGAGGGATTCCAGCGGCCTCCCGGTAATCGACCGCACGTTTCCCCTGCCAGCTCTTGAACACGGCTTCGGTTGCCAGTTTCAATTGAATTGTGGGATCATCCGGAAAATCGTGGTGAGTGTAGTGCCGGTAAATCTCCTTGAACTCCCGGGTCACGGCTTTCCAGTCATCGGCGGTCAATTCAGCGTCCGTATCCACACATGCACGCCGCCGGGTGTCGGTAATAACCTCCTCGAAGACTTCATCCCTGACACCCATGACCACGCTTCCGAACATTTGGATCAGGCGCCGATAGGAGTCATAAACAAAGCGAGGATCATTGGTCATCCGAACCATGCCCTCGGCGGTTTCTTCGTTGAGTCCGATATTCAAAACCGTATCCATCATACCAGGCATGGAAAATTTGGCACCGGATCGACAGGATACAAGCAACGGCCGATCCGGATCAGCCATGGTCTTGCCGGTGGCTTTTTCGACCTGTTTAAGTGCTTCAAGCTCCTGGTCCCACATCCCTTCCGGCAACATGGCACCCTTGGACAAATACTCGTTGCATGCTTCGGTGGTCACTGTAAATCCGGGTGGCACCGGAATTCCGAGTCGAACCATTTCCGCAAGGTTAGTCCCTTTTCCGCCCAGCAACCCCTTGACACTCTCCCAGCTGCCGCCCACATAAGCTTCCACCTGATCGAGTTCTTCGAAAAGATATACATACCTTTTAGTCATATTTACCTCACTGTTCTATTATTTTGAAAAACTTGAAGTATATCAGAATCCTGACAATTGACAACTCGTATTATCATGCACCAGACTTTCCGTAAAACATTGAACTTTGCCAAACCATACGGATTTCTATGGTTCTTACTAAATTATAATCAAAAACTTCAAAATTGCTCTATCATATTTTTCACAGGACGACCCTTTCAGCAATATTTTCCCCGACTGTTTGTAATCAAAGAAAATCTTGGCAATTTTCAAAAATAGCGGTAAGATTTGGCACTCTTTGTTTGCTGATTCATGAATCCATGGACTTGAATGCTTTTTTTTATTCTCAGGCTGAAGGGTGTTAGACAGAACGACGCCATCAATTTAAATAATAATCGGCCAATGATACTGAGCCATCATGATCTATAATATAATCGGGCCACCCGGATCAGGAAAATCCACTTATATAAAAAACCGCTTTGGGTTCTCCCCACCGATGCAGACAATTGACGACAGGCTCGTTGAAGAATTCTCTAAAAGAAAAGTCTTTGAACATACGGGTATCAATGCGCGGATCAATCAATACCTGGACAGTGCTGAAGATGAAATTACAACCATATGGTTCCAAACAAGTATATCCGTTTGCCTTTACCGCATACTAAAAGATTTTGTGACGCGTAAGGCTACCATGATACAAACACATCATCGCATAATCATTCTCTGCTATTACTACCGGAATTTTCATGAAATCAATCCTGTCGTGGGCGGAGCAAAAAACAAGCTCGTTATCATCCGGGGGAGAAATCGTGCTTTTGACTTTATCAGCCAAAAAATTTTTCGTCGTAAAAAAACATCGTAATCTCAAAACGATCTTTTTCGCTGACGAAACGACTGTATTTGAAGGCACGCCACCCTGCCGCGCCCTCCTTGTTTCTTCACTTTCAAAATTGATGGCGTCGTAAAAAGAACCCCATAGCACTAACGTACCACCACAACGTTCCGACCCTGTTTCTTGGCCTGGTAAAGGAGCGTGTCCGCTTCATGGATCATGCCTTCAAGGGATGTACCGATATTACCGGTAACCCCGACGCTGATAGAATAATGAATGGAGCCCTGGTCAAGCAGGATTGTTTTTTCTGCAACGGATTCCCGGAGTCGCTCAAAAACCGACATGACTTCATCGACTTTGATATCTGTGCATAAGACACAGAATTCCTCTCCCCCCATGCGGGCGATGACATCGCTCGCCCTGAGGCTCTTACCAATGATCTCTGCCACAGCCTTGATAACCTTATCTCCAGCTATATGGCCGTAAGTGTCGTTAATATTTTTTAAATGGTCAATATCGATCATGGCAAGGTGGAGCTGGAGTGCGCCCCGCTTGAAGTTTTCATAGAGCTTGTTGCCGATTTCGAAGAAGTATCGCCTGTTGTAAAGCCGGGTCAAAAAATCGCGATTGGCAAGTTCGGTCAACTCTCCCAGTACTTCAATCAATTGCAGGTTATTCATGATCCTTACATGAAAATCTTCAATTTTAAATGGTTTTTCAATGCAGTCGCTGGCACCGCTGCGCAAAAGCGTAATGCGCTGGTAATCATTACCCCGCCGGCAAAACGGTATAATGGAAAGTTGATTTTTTTTACGATTCTCCCGGATACCACGTATCAGGTCATAATTGTTTTTTTCGCAAATATCTCCGTCAATCAGCATCATGCGAATATCCGGGTCTGATTCCAGGAGCGCACGGGCAGCTTCTCCGCTCCTTGCCTCTAAAACCAGGTAACCCTTATTGGACAAGAGATTCCGCATCAGATTCAACCAAACCGGCTCATTATCCACGATCAACATTTTAGCTGACTTCGCAAATACCCCACGCTTGAGCAATTGAATAATATATTCCAGGTTATAGCCGGTATAGTCCGTGACATAATCCAACACATTGCTGGCAAATACGATTTTTTTGGATGAAGTAGGCAGGTTGCCGGTCACGGCAATCGTTGGAATTTTTTCAAATGGTGCGTAATTGTCCGTGCTTAAGGCCAGGTTTATGATAACGGCAAGGTAATCGCCCTTGTTTTGGATAAAACAATCCGTGGCAGCAGCCAGGGTATCAATTATTTCAGAATCGACACCGAGGTGATCACGGATATGTTCGGCTACGGATTCAGCAAGGCGTCGATCGGATTCAACAAAGAGTATTTTAGACATTTATTTGTGAACCTTAACGTAATTTGCAGCTAAAGAGGGCTTCTG
>SLIE01000164.1 GCA_007135795.1 Desulfobacterales bacterium | reverse complement strand
CGTAGAGACAAGGCATGCCTTGTCTATTTCCAAACAAAGACAAGGCGTGCCTTGTCTCTACAAACGACCAAACCGTTTATCTCTTGACCTTCCCCCTCCCCGTGACCCTCTTATTGCAGTCACTTGATACAGAATAAATTACACGATACCCTCCGCTATACGTTACACGTAGAGACAAGGCATGCCTTGTCTATTTCCAAACAAAGACAAGGCATGCCTTGTCTCTACAACTGCAAAACAACCGACAGCGTCTCTACAACCGCTATGCCCAGAACCCCGACCAGGGGGACCATCCTGAAAACATCGGGAAATAAAGGGCTCGCCGGATTCGGTGGCCCGGATTCTTTTTTTTCATCAGTGTCGCGTAAAGCGCTGTCTGTTTTTCGTAGCGCAGCCGTTCCTGTTCCATGAAGTCTTCAAGCCCACCGCCGCCGTGAATGCCGCTTTTATAATCCACGATCCAGGTTATTGCGTCTTCATCGATGAAAGTTCGATCTATCACGATATAAATCATCTCGTTATCGACCAAACCGGACAGGGGGTATTCGCATTTTCCTTCATGGTGCGGCGATAACAGCCAGCGGCCCGTATGATCTGCAAGTGTTGCACTGAGAGCGGATACGACCATGGTTTCAGCATTGTCAATGCCATTTTGTTCCATGCCGAGACGTACCAGATCAGACCTGATTTTTCCGGAAACCCGGTGTACCCGGGATAGGTCCCAGTTTTCAACACCCGTTTCACAGATAATTCGCAGCCATTTGTGGATAACCGTACCGGATATGCGAACGTTCATACCGGCCCAGTCAAACCTTAAATTTCCTTCACGGGTTACATCAATTACCCGGCTTGTCCGTGATCGCTGAACACTGACATCTCCGGGTATTGGCGGTGCCGTCCACTGGCCAGAAAGCCTTGAAATATATGGAATAATTCTCGGAACACCCTCATCCTGGAGGTTATCCGGACCAAGGCCTGATGCCAATGGTTGCACGTTTGCCGAATTAGCCTCGCAAAACAGAGTCTCCACCGCCGGCCACAGTGAAAACAAGAGCGAACGTCTGGGGGGGGCGGTCGGCATCCCTGATTTGCTATTTCCGGCACACCCGACCAGGTCGAGTCTGTTTTTGGCACGGGTTGCGGCAACATAGATCAACCGCCTGATCTCATGCTCAGCTTTTTCTCTGTGCAGATTTTTAATAAAGCGGTATGTGGGATCGTCACCGGTTCCGGTTTCAGCGATGGGGGCAAGGAGCAATCCTGCCGCGGACGCCCCGGAATCCGTGGTTTCCTGCCAGAGCAGGAGTTTCTCGGCATCCCCACGCGTTGTTTTTTCAAGCCCCGGGATAATCACTGTTTCAAATTGCAACCCCTTGGCCTTGTGGATGGTCATGACCTGCAACTGTTCGTCGGGGTCAGGATCAGGGCGGGAGAACAAGCCCGTCACTTCGTTTTCAAAACTCTGATAGTCACTCAAAACCCCATAACCGATTTTCTTTTCCAGAAAATCGAGAAACCCCATCCCATTGCAAACGTCCGTTTCACTGACGCAGGCCGGTCCACCCAACATTGTCCAGATTTTTTCCACCAACTGCCGAAAGGAGATGCGGGCGCGCCTATCCATTGCCCGGTTCAAGACCGGAAGTATCCGCTCAAGCCGTTTTTGACCATCTGGTGACATCACGGATCGTCGTTGGGGATCACATACAAGGTCATAAATCGTTTCTTCGTGGTCATTCCCCGCCAATATAAACAGGTCCTCAAGGCTAAGTCCGCACCAGGGCCCGCGCAACAAGGCGAGCCAGGCCACGCGGTCTGCCGGATGAGACAAAGCCCTGACAATCGACATCAGATCCCGTATCACCGGTCGTTGTCCCAGCGAATCAATTTCCACTGCCTTATAATGAATACCCGCCGCCCTGAGTGCGGGGAGAATTTTTTTTAAATGGGGGCGACTGCGAACCAGCACCGCGATTTTTCCTTCCGGAATCTCGGTACGGGCCGACAATATGCACTCAACCACCTTTTCCGCCGCCATCAGATCATTACCCTCGATAACCGGATGTATCCGAACTGCAGGAAAATCGCCCTCTGGATGAACGGCCTCGGAAAGCGAATAAGAGACCGCTCCCGTCTCCGGGTCGGACTTTTCCGGAAAGACCCGGGCAAACGTGCCATTAACCCAATCCACGATTCCCTTGTCGGACCGGAAGTTGGCGGAAAGCGTCAGTTTTTCAAGGGGGAGATGCGGCCCAAGCCCAACTTCCCAAGCCTTTAGAAAAAGACCGACTTCAGCTTCCCGGAAACTGTAGATCGATTGCATGGGATCGCCAACGGCAAAAAAGGTCTTTGCATCGCCGGGGGTCCAGCCGGTGGTCAGGCGCAAAAGAAGTTCAAACTGACTGATACTGGTATCCTGAAACTCATCCACCAGAATGTGATGGATACCGTAATCGAGCATCAGGGCAAGATCGGTCGGTGCTTCCGCATGTCCAAGGGCGGTTTCCGCCCGAAGCGATATTTCCGTAAAATCGACACTGCCGTGTTTCTCAAAAACAAGTTGCAGATGCGCAACTGAAAGCTTTAAAATCTCAAAGAGTGCTTCCACCAGGTCCCACTGATCCTCGGTATAATAGGGGGCGGGCAATTGACGCACGGCATCCAGCGATGCGGCAAATTCTTCGCACCCGGCAATTTCCAAGAGGAGTGTCTTGAATTCGGCTTTTTTCTCCTTATATGCATTCTTGTCCAGGTCATCGTCTATTCCCCAATTTTCAGGGTCCGGCCCCGGCGGAAAACCGGTCCGCTTATCAACCGTTTTCCGCAAAGTACCGTTCTGGGTCAGCAGGAGTGCGGCAATCCCACACCAGGCCTCCATCTCCACGGGGATGCACTCTGGAATCTCTTTCATCTCAAGGCATGCGCACACTGGGGATGCGGGCGACTGTACAAAGAGATTTTTTGCTGCAAACCGGGCCATTTCCGGCAATATGCAAACAACCCTCTCCGGCATGGTACGACGGGCCCGGTGCAGGGCTTTTTCAATCACCTTGCACAACGTACTTTCCAGGCTTTCCCGCTGCAACCGGATATCGCTTGTATCCAGCATATGCCGCAACCACTGATCCCGGCGGGAGAGCATTTCCGCGATCAACACTTCGACCTTGCCGATATTGTTATCCAGATGCCGGACAAGTGCTTCAATTGAATCAGACCAGTATGCGGTTGATTCGAGCTCCATTACCGTGGCCTCGGCCGCTTTCCGGTAAAGCGGCCTTGCATCATCCACAATTTGCGGCTGCATGCCGAACCCGGACAGAACCGGCATCTGACGGGTCAAAGAGGCACAAAGCGAATCAATGGTACAAATCCGAAGCCGGGCCGGATTTTGAATAATACCCCATTGGTAAGCGGCATCCTGGGCCACGGCCTTACGGGCGAGGGCCATTGTGATTTGTTCGTGCGCATTCAGGTTTTCCGTTAAAACACCCGACCAGGCACGCTTCAAAGCATCAACCACCCTTTCCTTCATTTCCGCGGCTGCCTTGCGTGTAAAGGTAATGGCGATGATTTCCTCGGGTGATGTCACGTGCGGTAGAAGTGCCAGGTACCGCTGGATAAGCAACCCTGTTTTTCCTGATCCGGCCGGGGCCTGCACAATAAAGGATTTCTCCGGATCCAAAGCGCTTCTTCTTGCCGCGGCATCCGGTATTATCATCTCCGCTTGAGCCTTTTCATCTCTCTTCGGGTTACTCATCAGTTCTGCTGGTCCTTTTTATTGATTCTTTCCCGGGCAGATCAATTGACAACATAACGCCACCAATCATCATTTCTTATACCGTCACCAGGCCCTGCTCGATCAGCTCATCGATTCGACAGACAAGCCCCAGGTGACAATAACGACAGCTTTTATTCACCGATACCGGCGACACCGAAGCATGTCCACTAGCCAGCTCAGCGGCGATTACTGCCAGACTGTGCTTCCAGAATTCGACGATATCAGCCATATTGCCGAAGGTTTCATTCAAACCACCCGTATCTGCCACAGCGACTATCCCGTTTACGACCGAGTCATCATCCGCGATTCCCACATATTTCATCTCGCCCTTCCTGACCCTGGCAAAAAAAATACCGGCCGGGACACCCTCCAATCCAAGGGCGTAAAGTGGCAACTGCGGTTCGACGATTCTTTGCTCAAACCAATCTTTTATGGACACATCCCCGGTCTTGTAATCAATAATTGCCAATTGATTATTTGTAAGCCGATCGATCCGATCGACAAACGTATTCAAGCGAACCCCACCCACCTGCACAGATAAACGCCTCTCGCTGCTTATCACTTCGAAAAACGGTCGTGCCGAATCCTGTTCGAGCCATTGCATCACCAGAGTGTGAAGCCTTTTCGTCTCCATTGCGGCAAACCGGCCGGTAAAGGTGCGGGGACGCACTTTCGACATGGCCGATATCGCCTTTTCAACTGATTCGGAAACAATATCCGACAGCGCTTCTTCTGTTTGAGAAACGAGCTGCCCCTGGTCTACAAGTACCTGCCATACCCCCTCGAGCGCTTTATGGACAAGCGTCCCCCGGTCTGCCCCGTCCAACCCGGAAACCGGAAACTCAAGCGGATTTGCACCTAGACGATATTTCACAAACGCACTGAAGGGGCAGGCGGATTGGGATTTCAGCACCCCGGTACCACCGTCAATCCTATCATCTTCTTTCAGGGGAGCGCCTTTTTCGTCCTGAAAATCCTCTTTGTCACCTGAAGCGGCAAGGGCAAGCCGGTAATCAATGATTTCCTCGTTACATGCCGGATCACTGGCGGCTTCGGGCAGATGTTCGATCAAGCCACTGGGAGAAAGGGGGGTATCACCAGAGAACAGGGGATAGCTTGTCATAACCGCGTCCGCTGAAGCGAGCAATCGTGCAGTGACCTTCCCGGCAAAGTCGAGTTCCCGGACTGCCGAAGCATGGGGAAGACCTAACTCTCTTTGAAGAGAGACCGGAATAAAAGGATTGGGGGCCGGCGGCAGGGGCCACACCTCAGCGTTCAGGCCGGTGACCCATATGGCATCGAACTGCTCACCTGCGGCTTCCAGCACCCCCATGATCTGCAGGTTGACATCTTCGGTTTCCGGTTGAAACAGGGTTTCTTCCAAAAGACGTCTCAGGTGATCCTGCGCCTCGAAAAATGAAAGCCCGGAAGTGACCTCACCGGCAGTTGAAAGTCCGGACAAAACCTCCTGAAAAGCCATAAAAATCTGATATTCATAACTATCGAGAGGTTTTTCTCCGGGCCACCCCAAGGTCTCCAGAAGCTGGGAGAACGTTCTGCACCATTGGGCAAGCGACTGATTTTCCGGCATATCCAGGCATAGCGCTTCAAACCTTTCCAATAATTGTACCATCCGGGGACAAATCACCCCCCTTTCGGCACCATGCCCACCACCACCACCCTTCATGATTGCCAGTATCTGCATTACCGACATCCGGGGTTGCTTGCTTTTCCGGAGCCGAACATCCGCACGCGCCCGAAGCGACAATTCCGTTTCAGCACCGCTTATATAAGGGGAAAGCAAAAGTGCACCAATGGTCTGGATTTCCGGGGCTTCCTGGACCATATCGAAGATCAACAGCGCATTTCCCACAAGCGGGTAATCCAAAAGCGGTTTCCCCATGGAAATATTGAAAACAGGTGTATTGCCGCACTCAAAAGAGACCATGGAAGAAGGACGAAGGATATCTTCAAACACCCGGCACACGGTATCTCGCTTTTGGCCAAGCCCGTTTACAATAACACCGACACGATCCCCGGGGTTCGTGCGCAACCTTGTCCGGGCCCACTTTGCAGCGGCTTCCATTTCGCGGTCGTCATCCGGATAGCCGATCCGCACGCCCCGGCCGGCCCGCACCGGAAATGCCTGCATACAAAGCGCTACTTTTTTTGAAACAAGAACGCCGATAAGTTCCTCCACCTGGGGAGGAAAATCATCAAACCCGGAGAAAACAAGAACCCCGGGCAAATCCACATCTCCCCGGGCAACGGCATCCTTGAACAGATCGACCAATCGTGCCCGGTCCAACCAGTGATTCAGATTGCACCTGGCTTCAAAGGCATCCGCCCATATGGCAAACGCGCCGCAATCAACACCATTCCACAACGAACCCGAATTGATCGGAACCCGCCACGCCACGCACAACTGCCATGCCTGTTGAGCCATTCGCGCGGCCCCCCGCCTGTGCAAAAGCGTCTTGTCAGGCAAACTATCTTCAATCAACTGCTCCCACACCATTTGCTCCTGCAGCGGACTCAAAAGCATCGGATACTCATCTTTGCCATCCAACCGCAACCGAACGGCGCGCTCCTCCAAACATCTCTCCACCCAACCCCCAAACGACAATATATCAGGCGTTTCCCAAACCCCGCACCCCATTTCAATCTGCCTGCAACTATACCGATCCATGGCATACTTCGCCAATCTCCGATTCACCGTCACAAGGCTCGCCCCCTCCCCCACCAACCCCTGAACCTCCTCCTCCGAAACCACCCTCATCTCTTCCATAACCCACTTTCCCCTTCCG
>SLIE01000328.1 GCA_007135795.1 Desulfobacterales bacterium | reverse complement strand
TCAGGGAGTCCTGATAAAGCAATGCTTCCACGTATTCACCCGCAAGCATTGCATCGATGATTTTCGGCACGTCGTCTAAAGAGACCTGGGGGTAGAATGCCTGCTGGGGTTCGGTCAGGATAAACGGGCCCATTTCGCAAAAGCCATGACACCCGGTCGCACGGATCGCAACCTGTCCTATCAGGCGGTTTAAAATGATATGCCGCTTGGCGACCCGGATAATGTCGTTTGCACCACTCGCCTGGCATGCGGTTCCGGCGCAGAAAACGATACTTGGCCGGTTTCGGTCGATATCGTTGAAAAGAATCTGTCTCAGCGCCCCCAGCTCATCTATGGAAGTAAACCTTGCCATTTCTCACTCCAAAAAAACGCATGTTTCCTGTTTGTTTTAATTATTGATTGCTTATGGATCAGACCCATATGAATCAGATGATGTCCAGCATGTGGCCCCGACATCCAAGCCGTGAACAGATTTTGAGCATTCCGCCCCCCGTGACAAGCATAGCCGCCATGGGTGCCCCGCAATCAACACATTCGTCGTGACCGGCCAACTGAGAGTGGCATTGTGGACACAGCAAACGTGCAATCGTGCCGGGGGGGATGTCGTGTTCGGCCTTCATACCGCTGCTGCCATAAAGGGAGGAGAGCATCAGCCTGCCGTGCCGGTGACCGTTGACCACGGTTAATCGGATGGCGGAATAGCCGTCGATGGTTCGGCTGTTATCCATAAGGCTGAAACTGCATCGGGGGCAACTTGCCTCGATTGGAAAAACCCGCTTGTCATTGTGAATCCCGATATTTTCAGATTTGTTTTGAGCCTCGTTGATCAGCTGACGGACACTTGTTTTTTTAACTTTTGAGAAATATTGACCGTCTATCACAACAACCGGCCCGAGCGCACAGGCGCCCAGACAATTAACGGTTTCCAGGGTGAATTCCTTGTCCGGCGTTGTTTCCCCGGCAGTAATACCGAGCTGCTGCTCAAGTGCATCGACAATCCGTGCCCCGCCCCGGACATGACAGGCCGTCCCCTTGCATGCGCAAACAATATGCCTGCCCCGGGGTTTCAAGCTGAAAGAACTGTAAAAGGTGGCAACCGCAAAGACATCAACCAACGGGCTGCCCGTTTCGTCGGCCACGATCCGCAATGCATCTTCCGGCAGATAGCCATACCGCTCCTGGACCGCCTCCAGGACGGCAATGAGTTCACCCTTTCCCCCGGCATGTTTTTCCAATATGCCGGCAATCTCCTTCACTTCGACGATCGGCTCCTGATCTTCCAGCGTAAACCCTTCATTATCCATTAAAACAGCGATATTCTCAGTCATCTATCTATACTCCTCGCAATACCAGACGCCCCCTTCGGGCGTTGTAATCAAACCGCAGGTGTGGCGGCTTTCACAGTCGTGGCACAATCCCTGGTTCGAACCGTTATTCCCGCCATGCGGGAATCCTGTGTCATTTGAAAATTTATTAAAAAAATCTTTTGAAAAATCCATCCGGGCCGATTGTCCGGCAGCAGGCATATCAGCTTGAAATTCCTCGCAATGTACTACCGAATGCTCCACCTTGCCAGTAAACACGCATTCGGCGTTGTGCAAACAAATACTGCAAAGACCGAGGTATTCTCTTCGAGCCATGGCGAGCCCCCTTGATAAGCGTTATTTCAGGTTGTATAAAGATTTTCGAACAGTCTGGCCTAATAATTCAATAGCGACGACGAACTTTAAGGTGCCTTGACTTTTCGGATTATCCACCATCTCAGGTTAACCGGAAAACGCATACCAGCTCAGCACCAGGCAATACTAATAGCAAGCGTTGTGCCAAAGAAAGAGCGAAGGGAAGACTCAGTGCAATAAAAAATCTACATTGAGGCAAAATAACCAAGAATCAGGGGTATATAGCTTTAGTAGTTCATGAGAATATTTACGGGATGTATTTAGATCAGCAAAAAACAGAGAGGAGAAGGTGAGGAATTAATGAACACCGGGGAATTTTTCCCCGGTAAAATAATTACGTCGAACACTCGGTTCGTTTGAGCTTTGCCCGCAGTGTCTTGCGGTCAATGCCAAGGATTTGCGCTGCGCGTGTAATGTTCCCATTCACGCCGGCAAGGACATTTCTGATATATTCAGACTCCATTTCTGCAAGGGTCATGTCAAACCCGCCCCTGCGCAAAGCGGAAAATCGCATGAGCGACGGCAATTCGGGAACATCGATCCGTTCATCATCCGTCATGACCACCAGACGTTGAACCACATTTTCCAGCTCACGCACGTTCCCGGGCCAGTAATAGTTTCTTAAAACCCTCAAGGCTTCATCGGAAAATCGCGGTGCCGGCCGTCCCATTTCCTTTGCAAACCGGGCGGCAAAATGGCCGGCCACCAGAACAATGTCTTCAACGCGCTCCCGCAAGGGGGGGATGTCGATGGTAATGACATTGAGACGATAAAACAGGTCTTCCCGGAAAACGCCGCTTTGAACCAGCGTGTGCAAGTCCTTGTTTGTGGCTGCCAGGAACCTCACATCCACCTGGCGAGGCCGGCTTGAACCGACCATGCAAATCTCTTTTTCCTGGAGCGCCCTGAGCAGCTTGACCTGCATGTAAGCACTGGTCTCGCTGACTTCGTCCAAAAAGAGACTCCCTCTTTCCGCTGCGTGGAAAAATCCTGCCCGGGCCCCCGTGGCACCGGTAAAAGCGCCTTTAACATGACCAAAAAGCTCGCTTTCAAGCAACCCCTCGGGGATGCCCCCGCAATTGACCGGCACAAAGGGGGCTGAAGCCCGCGCACTGTTATAGTGGATCGCCCGGGCAACCAGTTCTTTGCCGGTACCACTTTCTCCGGTTATCAGAACCGTGGCGGAAGAAGAGGCTACCTTGTTAATGGCGACAAGCACTTTGCGAAGGGCTTTGGATTCGCCAATAATGCCGTGCGGCGCAGTGAATTCCGCCTCCGGTGGTTCATGCCCTTTTTTTCTCAATGCAAGCTTTCCCAGTGCCCGGCGCACGGTCGACAACAACTCCTCGTCGGTAAACGGCTTGGGAAGGTATGCCTCCGCCCCGATCTTAACCGCTTTAACCGCCGTGTCCACGGATGGATACCCGGTAATCATGATCACTTCCGTATCCCGGAAATTCTCCCGCACATGCCGCACAAGATCGATTCCACTGATTTTAGGCATTTTAAAGTCGGTAACGACCAACTCAAGCGGGGTCTCCTGAAGTATTTTCACCGCCTCGGTCACACCCGGGGCGGTAAAAACGATGTATCCTTCCGAAACCAGGTTTCGCTGAATCACATCCACCGTGTCAGGAGAGTCATCGACAACCAGTATTCGTTCTTTTTCAGCTATAGAGCGCATTTCGATACAATTCGTTAGATTTATGACAATTTCCCTACCGGCAGATGAATCTCGAAACTCGTCCCCCTGCCAACCACACTTTTCACATTGAGCGAACCGCCATGCGACGTAACAATGCCATGAACGACAGGGAGTCCCAGGCCGGTTCCCTGTCCGATATCCTTGGTTGTAAAAAATGGAATAAAGAGATTCTCCAGCACATCATCCGTCATGCCCGAACCGGTATCCGACACGATCAATGACACATGGGATTTACTCTTTTTTGTCTGTAAAGTCAGTTGCCCGCCATCCGGCATGGCCTGCAACGCATTGACCACCAAATTGACCAGGACCTGGTTCATCTGTGCGGGATCAGCATTGATATAAGGAATCCCCGGCTCAAGTAAATGAGCGAGGGCCACATCATATTTATTACACCGGGCAGCAAAAAAATAAAGCCCTTCCTGAACAATGTCATTCAGGTTAACCGATTTTTTCTGTGATGGCGCCTGTCTTGCAAAGAGCATCAGGTTCCTTATCACTTCACGGGCATGCAGGGAAGCAGCTTCGATTTTCTCAATATCATGCTTTGCTTGTCGCGGCAGGCCGGGACACTTTTTTGCAAGCTGGGCATAACCCAGGATACTCCCCAGCGGCTCATTGAGTTCATGCGCCACGCCCGAGGAAAGGATCCCTATGGTGGCCAGGCGGTCCGCATGTTGAAGCTGTTCATGAAGCTTTTCGCGATCCGCCTCGGCCTCGCGGGTACCGACCACAAACGCAACTTCCCTGGCGACCGCCTCGATAAGATTTCCCTCTTCTTCAAGAAAGATGCCGTTTGTTATTTTTGCATTTTCTTCAGGGCAACAAACCTCGACAATCCCTTTTTTTATTCCCGCCACCCGGATATCCGAACTCAGCCGATGAGAACTCTCCCTGAAATCGCGGGTCGTATAAATCTGATCCGCCAGAACAATCCTGGCATAGGTGATTTCAGGATATTGCCAGGCCCTGGGCAGTAAATCGACGATTCCCTGGAGGATTTCCGAAAGTGCCATGTCATGCCGCCCGACTATACGGGCTATGTCATACAGGCAAGACAGTTCCTTTACGCGTTCCCTGAGGGCCGCCTCTGCAGAATTTGATGAGATATCCGTATTCATTGTTTGATGATCACCATATCCATGACTGGCATATTAAAAATCGGAAACCCAAAGCTGACCATCATGCCACCGGGGGCCCTCGAGAAAGTCATACCCGGAGATCAGGGTGGTGAAGCGGGACTGATTCATGATAAAAGAACCTCACTGTATTGCTCAGGTTCAAATCGGATAAAATACCGCTTTATAAATACATTGGAAAACACGGGAAAAAAAGAAAAAAGTCCTGGCTGAAACATAAAGATGAAACGAGATTGTCAATAATCGAAAAGCTCATGGTGGATATGCCCGGGGGAGACATCTTCCTGCTGGAGTTGTTCTTCCAGTTTTTTCGTCATGACAGGCGGCCCGCATATAAAAAACGTATGCGCGGAGAGATCGTCATTCACATATTTTTTTATCAGCTGTGTCGTGACCAGCCCTTTTTCGCCCTTAAAATCCGGTTGATCACTGATGACATGAACGGTTTTAAGGTTATCGATCTGATCGAGCTCATCCCTGTAGGCGATTTCATCCTCATGTCGATTTGCATAGAAAAGATAGAACGGGTGTTCCACGACATCATGCTCGATTTTTTTACATATTCTTCGAAACGGGGTGATGCCGATGCCGCCGGCAACCATGACCACCGGCCTTTTGAGATCGAAAATATTGACGGCGAAAACACCGTAAGGGCCATCGATATAGGTATTTTTCCCCGGCGCTATCCGCTGCAGGGCCGTGCTTGTTCTCCCTGATGCTTTTGCTGTGACAGAGAGCAGGCCGGACGCTTCATCATAATCCGAAACAGTGTAGGGACGCGCAATGTTGACAAATCCCCGCCTGAAATAAACGAACTGGCTCAATTTTGGATTTATGGGATGCCCCCATGGGCTGTTCCTGATTTCAGTGGTATCCGGGGCGACTTTCAGGGCGTCGACCACGGTGTGCCGGACGGAGAGAAACCCAAGGCGGCACATGACCCGGTAAACATAAAAAATGGCCAGAACAGATGCAATCCCTATCCAGATATACCGCGCCGACGTGTTGAGGAGCGTCGTACCGATGGGAAAGCTGTGCACAAATACGATGGGTAACAGCAAAAAGACCAGAAGGTGTGTGGCGTACCAGGCATCAAAAGACATGTACCGGCGAAAGACGGCGCTGGTAAAAAATATGACGGCAATAATTACCAGGGATACCTGGCCCAGCATCACATACGCATCAAAAGGTGTTTTCAGGGTGAGGGTGAGGGGGTTTGTCCCTTCCTTTTCAAGGTAAAAAAGGGTTATGAAGACGGGGTGAAGGAGTATGAATATGGATGCAAACATGCCGAGTTTTTTATGCAGCTCGATAGACCAGATGAAATCTTCGATAAGGTAAGGGACGGCCTGTCGAAATCCGATTAAAAACTGCCAGGCAAAAAGGGACGTACCGATGAGCGAGCCTGTCTTTGCAATCAGCTTATAAATGTTCAGCGTGCTTGTGGCTTCATCGAGCTCGATAAACAGCGCAGGTACGATTGCGGTGATGATTATGAGAAACAGGATAAGATTTTTTTGTTTGCCGGCACTGTTCACCCGTTAATTTCTCCCTCCCGTTCAACTGATTCCCGTCATCCTTCCCCCTTTTAAACTGGCGCAGCACATGGTGATCGCTTCTCAGCTTTTTTTCGATGTCTGAACCTCGACCGCCGAAATCGTTCGGATTACATTGAAACTACCGCAACCAGGACATTTTTGCAGGTCTTTATTCTTTTCATAATCAGATAAACGCATCGAAACCGTAAATACACTGTCGCAGTCTTTACAAAAATAATCATACATTGGCATGGCTTTTCTCCTTATTGATTCTTCGTTTCCGGACGTGCAGCCGTTAAATCTCAAACACCCCACTTTATCCATATTAATACTCAATAGAAGTGGTGACAAGGATGATGCACTCGATAACAGAGTCTTCCGTTATCACCGGCTTTGACAGAACAGATGCCTGGAAATATCTATTTAGTGCCCGAACGAAAACCAGGATTTTTCGTCAAGGTCAAGGACGGCGAAAATTTTAACCGCAGGAATACTGGACGTATTTTGAGGATTAAAATTTGAGCCGGACGCAGAGATTG
>SLIE01000074.1 GCA_007135795.1 Desulfobacterales bacterium | reverse complement strand
TCGATACCTTCGATACCGAAGCGATCGTTACCAAGGCGCCTGCGGCAAATCATTTCGAATTTACGGTGCACGGGAAGTCCGCCCATGCAGGGGCTGAACCGGAAAAAGGGATCAATGCCATTTTAGTGGCAAGCAAAGCGATTTCCGAACTCGCGCTGGGTCGGATAGATTCCGAAACCACGTGCAACATTGGATTTATAGAATGTATCGGTGCGACAAATATCGTCCCGGAGAAGGTTCATGTAAAAGGTGAAGCCAGGAGCCACGATGCTGCAAAGCTGGAGGCGGTAACCCGAAAAATTGTGGCATCATTTGAAGATGCGGTGAACAATTATCCCGGGAAAAACGGTTCAGGAGATTTTCCCAAACTGGACGTAAGTGTTGAAAACCAGTTTCCCAACACCTTTATCCCTGAAGATCATCCGGTTGTTCTGATTGCCAAGAAAGCGGCAAAGAACCTGGGACGTGAGCTTGTTTCCAAAAAAACCGGCGGCGGTGCCGATGCCAATATCTTTTTTTCGAAAAACATTATTACCGGAGTTATCGGTACAGGTATGCGGGATGTTCATACGGTAAGAGAAAATATCAGCCTGGTCGATATGGTGAAAACGGTTTCGTTTTTAATTGAGATCATGCGGTTGCATGCCGCACCGAAAGAAGATATTTGATGATTGCGTACTTCGACTGTTTTTCCGGCATCAGCGGGGACATGACCCTCGGCGCGTTGATAGACCTGGGTGTTTCCGCGGGTTGGCTGGAAGATCATTTAAAATCGTCACTTGATGTGCACGGCTTTGAAATAAACGTGGAGACGGTCTTTCGCGGCGGTATTCGCGGGAAAAAAGCCGATGTGATTGTTACGGACACAACTGAGCGCGATTACCGCATGATTCGTAAAATAATCGAAAACAGCACGCTTTCGGACTTTGCCGCAAAGACGAGTCTCGCCATGTTCCAAAAGATTGCTGCGGCTGAATCCGCTATTCATGGATGTCCCGAGGATGAGGTGCATTTCCATGAACTGGGAGGCGTCGATGCTATTGTGGATATGGTGGGGGCCGCCGTATGTGTCGAGCATCTGGGCATAGAGACCATTGTTTCATCCAGAATCGCACTCGGGTCGGGCAGTGTCACCTGCAGTCATGGCCGACTTCCGGTCCCGGTTCCGGCCACCCTGGCGATCCTCTCGGGAATACCGGTTTATGGTACCAATATCGGATGTGAACTTGTAACGCCGACCGGGGCGGCGATCATTGCAACCCTTGCAAGTGATTTTGAACCCTTGCCCGATATGGTGATCAACGATGTCGGCTATGGTGCGGGAAGCCGGGATCTTCCCCATCAGCCCAATTTGCTTCGGATTGTCAGGGGGAAATCACCGGATAATGTATCTGAACATGTTGAAGTCATCGAAACCAACATTGACGATATGAATCCGGAAGTATTCGGGTATCTGAGTGAAAAACTGTTTGAAACCGGCGCTCTGGATGTATGCTTCATACCGGTTTACATGAAAAAAAGCCGCCCCGGAACCATGCTTCAGGTGTTGTGCACAAGGGGAAATCGTGCGGCAATAAGTAACCTGATTTTGACTGAATCCAGCGCCATCGGCGTGAGATATCACAGTGTACGCCGGCAGGTGCTGGAACGAAGACCGGTTTTGGTAACCACGCCTTATGGCAAGGTATCGGCGAAGCAGGTCAAAACTCCGGATGGACGTTATCGTATCTCACCTGAATTTGAAGCATGTCGAAAAAAGGCCCTGTCCGAAAATGTGCCGATCCTCGAGGTGTACGCAGCAGTTTTTAGAAGTTGTGATTTCCAGGTCCTTGAGTCGGAAGAAATGCGGGGATCAAAAGAAGGCCTTGACACATGAGTCGCGGCGATATTAGAAACGGATTTTCCCAGATGTAATATAAGGATGCATATGCCAGGCCAAAATGGATCAACCGGTCCCCCGGTGCCGCCGGAAAAGCGCGACGACAGGTGTATGCGGTTGTTCGTGGCCATAGAACTGCCAGGGTTCATAAAGGATGCCTTGTCCCGGTTGCAGGCTGCAACCAGGAAAACCGATATTCCGGCCCGGTGGACCAAAACTGAAAATATTCATCTGACGCTCAAATTTCTGGGGGATACACCAATTCCCCGCCTGGGTGAGATTGAACGGGCGCTTGCTGCGGCAGTTGCCGGTGTTTCACCCATTTTTCTTAAGGCCTCTGGTTTGTCGGTTTTTCCGGGGGTAAAACGCGCGCGAGTTTTGTGGACCGGAGTTTCGGGGGAGACGGACAAACTGGCGATATTGCAAAAGCAGGTGGAAGACAATCTCTCCACCATTGGATTTGAGAAGGAAGAAAGAAGATTTACTGCGCACTTGACGCTGGCCCGGTTCAAGGGACGGGTCAACCCGGATGCTCTTGTTTCCGTTATTACGCGTTGCGGGGATTTTGTTACGGAATCGTTTTTAGCTGATTCACTTTGCCTGTTTGAAAGCCGGATTACCTCTAAAGGCGCTGTGTATAATTGTTTGCAGGTACATCCGTTCAGGAATTGAAAGGAATAATGAAGGTTCGGTCAAATATTATCGTTTCCGGATGACATCTGTTTATTAATAATCAAGAAAATGATAAAGTAATCCGATAATCCATCTCAGGCGCGGAATGCTGTACGAGAAGGAACATCGTGAGGCCTGGAAAATTGAGTATACCCGGGCCCGATGTGTTGGGAATCACAATACACCATTTGGAGGAAAAGACAATGAACAAGCCGGTTATGGACAAGGAAAAAGCGGTTCAGGCGGCCATGGGGCAGATTGAACGTCAGTTTGGAAAAGGGGCGGTCATGAAGCTCGGCAGCAATTATATCAGTGATGTGCCCGCTATTCCGACCGGCTCTATCGCGCTCGATCTGGCTTTGGGGGTTGGCGGAATTCCAAGAGGAAGAATAACGGAAATTTATGGTCCGGAAGCGTCCGGGAAAACCACCCTTGCACTGCATGCTGTTGCCGAGGCGCAGAAGCAAGGCGGTGTTGCCGCATTTATTGATGCCGAACATGCGCTCGATACCGTTTATGCGAGAAAACTGGGGGTTAATTGCGACGAGTTGCTGGTCTCCCAGCCCGATACAGGTGAACAAGCCCTGGAAATAGCAGATATGCTGGTAAGGAGCGGCGCAATCGATGTGCTGGTGATCGATTCGGTTGCCGCACTGGTGCCGCGGGCTGAAATTGAGGGCGAAATGGGGGACTCCCACATGGGTCTTCAGGCCAGACTGATGTCCCAGGCCTTGCGGAAATTAACCGGTTCCATCAGCAAGACTCTGACATCCTTGATTTTCATTAACCAGATTCGCATGAAAATCGGCGTCGTATTCGGCAATCCGGAAACAACGACGGGTGGGAATGCACTTAAATTTTATTCCACGGTAAGAATCGAGGTTCGGCGTACCGGGGCGATTAAGGAAGATCAGGAGACTGTGGGAAGCCGTACCCGGGCAAAGGTTGTTAAAAACAAGGTGGCCCCGCCTTTTAAGGAAGCTGAGTTTGACATTATGTACGGCGAGGGGATCTCGGCAAGTGGTGACCTTTTGGATATCGGTGTAAAAGCCGAAGTGATTGACAAAAGTGGTTCCTGGTATTCATACCAGGGCGAACGAATCGGCCAGGGTCGCGAAAACGTTAAAAAATATTTCAATGCCAATCCTGAATTCTATGAGAAATTAAGAACAAAGGTAAGAGAAGCCGTGGGGATTTCCAAGCCGGAAGAAGAAAAAGCCAAGGCAAAGGAACCTGTTGCGGAGAAAAAAGAGCCTGTTGCTGAAAAAAAGGTTGCCGAGAAAAAATAAACATTCTCGCAGATAATTCGTTTGCGAGTGGTTCCGCACGCAGGATCACTCGTGAATCAATAGAGATCACCGCAGAGATGGCCGGCGGTTTCGACCAGGTATCGGATAAGACGCCAGTCCCGGGGAGGGAAAATGACAGGAAACGAGATTCGTAATAAGTTTTTTGATTACTTCAGGGCCAATAACCATCAGATCGTCAGAAGTTCATCGTTGATACCGCATGATGACCCGACCCTCCTGTTCACCAATGCCGGCATGGTTCAGTTCAAGCGGGTTTTTCTGGGTGAGGAAAAACGGGAATATCAACGGGCGGCAACCTCTCAGAAATGTCTGCGAGCCGGTGGAAAGCACAATGATCTCGAAAACGTGGGGTATACGGCCCGGCATCATACCTTCTTTGAAATGCTCGGCAATTTTTCCTTTGGTGATTATTTCAAGGAAAAGGCCATATGGTATGCATGGGATTTTCTGGTCAATGAATTGAAACTGCCGGCTGACAAGATGTGGGTTTCAATATACCTCGATGATGATGAAGCACACGATATCTGGGCGCAGCAGATTGGTGTTCCTGAAAATCGGATTGTTCGGCTCGGGGAAAAAGACAACTTCTGGTCCATGGGAGAGACCGGGCCATGCGGTCCCTGCTCGGAAATCCTGATCGATCGGGGGGCGGAAACCGGCTGCCAGAGCCCTGATTGCGCCGTGGGGTGTGAGTGTGATCGTTATCTTGAACTGTGGAATCTCGTTTTTATGCAGTATAACAGGGATGCCGATGGAAATCAGCACCCGCTTCCAAGACCCAGCATTGACACCGGCATGGGGCTTGAGCGGATTACATCGGTTGTTCAGGAGGTTGCCACCAATTATCAAACCGATCTGTTTTCGCCGATCATGACAACCATTGAAACACTTAGCGGGGTGGACGCAAAAAGCAGCAAAAAAACGGATGTGGCCGTGAAAGTGATTGCGGATCACAGCCGGGCCGCGGCTTTTTTAATCGGGGACGGGGTTTTGCCGTCAAACGAGGGGCGAGGATATGTCCTTCGTCGTATCCTTCGCCGCGCGATTCGTTATGGCCGAAGCCTGAACCTTACCGAGCCGTTTTTGTATAAAACAGTCAGTCCGGTATTTGAAATAATGAAAGAAGGATACCCGGAACTGGCCGATGAATCGCCATTTATCACCAATGTGTGTAAAAACGAGGAGATCCGGTTTTTTGAGACACTCGATAACGGCCTCAAACTGCTGGAAGAAACCCTGCGCGACATGGATCGGAAAAAACTGGATGTGATTCCCGGGGATGTGATCTTTAAGCTCTATGACACGTATGGTTTCCCCGTGGATATCGTCTCTGACATTGTCCGGGAAAAAAACCTGGGGATGGACACGAAGGGGTTTGAGCAGGCCATGGAGCAACGGCGCCAGCAATCTCGCTCTGTTTCGGCGTTTTCCAGTATAAGTGATGCTTACCGCGAGTTTTCATCATCTGTCGGGAAAATGCCTGAGTTTACGGGTCACCACAGTATTGAAGATGAATCGGAGATCTTGTTTATTGTTGTGGACGACAAAGCGGTGAACAGTGCCAAATCCGGACAGGAAATAGAGATCGTGTGCGAAAAAACGCCCTTTTACGCAGAGTCGGGCGGGCAGGTGGGGGATAGCGGTTTTATATATGGGGATGATTTTCAGATAGAGGTAAACGACACCATCAAGGATCCGACCGGCCTGATCATACACAAGGGGAAGATCCTCTCCGGCGGGACCGTGACCAGGGGCTCGATTGCCCGGTTGGTCGTGGATGAAGAAAAACGGAAGGCGACTGCAAACAATCACACCGCTACCCACTTGCTGCATTATGCGCTTCGGAAGGTATTGGGCGACCATGTCCGGCAGGCGGGTTCTTTTGTGGCGCCTGACCGCATGCGATTTGATTTTACTCATTTTTCTCCGGTTTCGATTGAAGACCGTGAGCTTATCGAGAAGATGGTCAATGATCGTATTCGTGAAAACGTAGCGGTCGAAACCCATGAAATGGATGCGGAAGAGGCGTTTAAAAGCGGCGCGGTCGCATTGTTTGAAGAAAAGTACGGCGACCGGGTGCGGGTGGTTTCGCTCGAATCCTTCAGCAAGGAACTTTGCGGCGGGACTCATACCACGAGAACCGGCAACATCGGATTGTTCAAAATGTTGTCCGAAACCGGCATTGCTTCTGGGGTGCGCCGCATCGAAGCGATGACGGGCGAAAGTGCGGTGGCTCATATCCAGAACACCGACAGGATGCTCAATGAGGCAGCAAGGCTTTTCAAGGATCGCCCTGAATCGCTTGCCGGGCGGATCGAGGCACTCATAGCCGGTCATAAAAGCCTGGAAAAAACCGTTGAACAGCTTAAAACCAAGCTGGCGTCAGCTTCTGCAAAGGATATGGAAGAAGATATCCGTGTGGTTAACGGCGTCAAGGTGGTGGCCCGGACAGTTACCGCCGATAACCCGGGGGCGCTTCGGAATCTTGCGGATCGGTTCAAGGAAAAATTGAAATCCGGAGTCGTGGTGCTGGGGGCTCCGAATGCTGAAAAAGCGATGCTGGTGGTGGTGGTGACAAAAGATCTGATGGATCGTTTTCATGCGGGAAATATTATTCGGGAGGTTGCAGCGGAAGTGGGCGGAGGTGGTGGCGGCCGCCCGGACATGGCCCAGGCAGGCGGATCAAAACCTGAAAACCTGGAAAAAGCCATGGAAAAAGCGTTTGATATTATCCGTCAGGCAGCTGAATAAAAAGCCAAAGTAGGCCGGTCTCCGCAGAGTCC
>SLIE01000373.1 GCA_007135795.1 Desulfobacterales bacterium | reverse complement strand
CATTTGATCCGGGAGGGGCTCCTCCCGGGTATCACCGGGTTTGAAAATGAAGGGAACGACCCTACCGAGTTTTTTTTCGTAGACGCCGACACCCCTCAAAAAATAGCGGAAAACATCGTAACCCTGTGCACCAAAACGCTCCCGGATGCGTTCGGCATCAACCCTGCCAGCGACATACAGGTCCTGTCCCCGGTGCACAAAGGAGAAGCCGGCACCATAAACCTGAACGCCCTCCTTCAGGCGGCTTTGAATCCCGGTGGGAATTCAATTCCCGGGCTTTACCATCAGTTTAAAGCCGGGGACCGGGTCATGCATGTTAAAAACAATTACCAAAAGGAAATTTTCAACGGGGATACGGGTGTCATTATCAATGCGGACCCGGCCAATCGGGAGGTGACGGTTGATTTTGACGGACGTATGATATCTTACGTGGCTGAAGAGATCGAGGAGCTCAGCCTGGGATATGCCATTACCGTACACAAATCACAAGGTTCCGAATATCCGGCCATTATCATGCCGCTGACCACGAAACATTACATCATGCTGCAGCGTAATCTGGTCTACACGGCCGTAACCCGGGCAAAAAAAATCGTCGTCATGGTGGGAACGCGCAAGGCACTGTCGGTGGCGCTTAAAAACGATCGACCGCAACAGCGCCTCACCAGTCTCTCGGAAAGGCTTAGAAGCGCCTGTGGACATACACGATATGTTGCAGCGGAACGGGAATAAGCGGCAAGAGAACAGCATGAAAATACGGGATTGAAATATTTCCGCGTTTTTGCCATATTTCAGGTTGTCATGAAAAGTGATGTGCCCGTAAAAGTCAAAAAATATGAAAGGATGGCTAAGTTTAACGTTCCATATACAACGTGTAGTGCTTTTCGTTTGAGATGGCATACACATAGTATTTCGAGCGAATACAAAATCGCTATAACGAAGTAGATGGGACTTTTTACAACGCCATCAAAAGCGGCGTTCATAATAAACCCGTATTCGTCATAGTAAAGAAATACCTGTCAGGCTGTTGAAGCCGACACGAATGGACAGTAACAAAAACAGTCATAGCAATCTTTTTGAATTCAGTGGAGTAAAGCAAAAATGAAGAAAATAATTATAGTGTTGGTTATTACGGCTTTGTGGTCTGTTTCCGCATTTGCCGGAACCCGCTATGTAAGTGATCGCCTGGAAATCACGGTGCGCGCCGGCGCAGGAAACGAATACCGTATTATTCGTATGTTAAACTCAGGCCAGCAAGTGGAAGTTATTGAACCGGGGGACGACTGGTCCCGGGTTCGAATTCCCGGCGGACAAGAGGGATGGACCCTTACCCGGTTTTTACAATCCGACCCCCCGGCAAGACAAACCGTACAAACCCTTACAGCCAGGCTTGAGCCCCTTGAACTGGAACGCGCCTCTCTTAGACAGGAAAATGAACGCCTGATAAAAATGAATCAGGAAATCGAAGGAGAACTGAAAGAAGCGATAAAGAAATTTGAAGCATCCGTGGCCGCGCATGATAAACTGCGGGAAGAATCGAGTGAATTTCTCGAAATGAGAGAAGAACATGAGGCGCTTTTATCCGGTATCGAAGAAAAAAACTTGCGTATCGAAGAACTGGAAGGAAGGGTCACCGAGCAGTTTTTCTCTCAGGCGATCACCTGGTTCCTCGCAGGTGCCGGTGTTCTGCTGCTAGGGATGCTCCTTGGGAGCCGCTCCAAGAAAAAACGGCCCGGTCTTCGATAATTCAATAAGGCGGAAAACCAATGGCATACAAATATGATTTTCTGATCATCGGAAGCGGTATTGCCGGTTTGAGTTTTGCTCTGAAAGTCGCGAGACACGGCAGGGTTGCGGTTGTAACCAAAAGAAAAATAATGGAAAGCAACACGGCACGCGCCCAGGGCGGAATCGCCGCCGTGCTGGATCTTTCCGACTCGTTCGATATGCATATAAAGGATACGCTGGATGCCGGTGATGGCATCTGCAACCGGGACGTGGTGGAAATGGTTGTGAGATCAGGTCCTGAAAGGATTGAGGAACTGATTGAGCTGGGGGTCGATTTCAGCCGCACCAAAGACGGGACGGGGCTTTCACTCGGGCGTGAAGGGGGGCATTCGCACAACCGGATTGTTCATGCGAAAGACCTGACGGGCAATGCCGTTGAAGAGGCCCTTGTCAATCGTGTGAAACAGCATGACAACATCCACATTTTCGAAGATCACATCGCCATAGACCTGATCACCCGTTCAACAAGACTGAAACGCGGTCTTATTATCACGACGCATGACGACTACTGCCTCGGAGCATATGTGCTGAACCGGGCAACCGGTGAGATCGATACCTTTATCTCAAAGAGCACCATTTTATCGACCGGCGGTTCCGGCAAAGTTTATGCCTATACCAGCAACCCCGATGTGGCAACCGGCGACGGGATTGCAATGGCATACAGGGCGGGTGCCGCGGTGGCCAATCTCGAATTCGTCCAATTCCACCCCACCTGTCTTTTCCATCCCAAGGCCAAGAATTTCCTCATTTCCGAGACGGTTCGGGGGGAAGGGGGAATACTGAAAGACGCAAGCGGACGGGCCTTTATGGAAGAGTATTCTCCGCTAAGGGATCTGGCGTGCCGGGATGTGGTCGCCCGCGCGATCGACCTGGAGATGAAAAAAAGCGGGGCGGACTCGGTTTTTCTCGATATTACGCATCAAGATCCGGATTTCGTAAAAGATCGTTTCCCGCACCTGTACAGCAAATGTCTCGACTTTGGATACGACATGACCCGGGAACCCTTGCCGGTGGTCCCCGCGGCCCATTACATGTGCGGCGGCGTGGTCACGGACATTTCCGGCCAAACCAACATCAAGAACCTCTTCGCCATCGGAGAGACCGCATGCACGGGCCTTCACGGGGCCAACCGCCTGGCCAGCAACTCGCTTCTCGAGGCGCTGGTCTATGCGCACCAGGCAGCGGCAAAAGCCGTTGAGCAAATGGAAAACGGTACAGCCGCATCCGTGGAAATGCTGGAGACACCCCTGTGGGATGACACGGGGACCATCGACACCGACGAAGCCATTGTCATCGCCCATACCTGGGACGAAATCAGGCGCCTGATGTGGAACTACGTGGGAATTGTTCGTTCGAACAAGCGTCTGGAAAGGGCCAAACGCCGCATCGGGCTTATCCAGGAAGAAATCGAGGAGTACTACTGGAACTTCAAAATCACTATGGATCTCGTCGAGCTCCGCAATATCGCAATCGTTGCCGAACTGATCATTCGCTGTGCCAGCCACCGCAAGGAAAGCCGGGGTCTGCATTTCAATATCGGATATCCGGAAAAACGTAACCAGTGGAAAAAGGATACTGTATTACGAAGACCTTTTGTGGGTTGACAATCCGCAAGTCACGATCCGGCGACTTCTAAAAAACAACACTTCTAAAAGTAGCACAAGCATGATAGAGGCTTCAGTGCCACGTAAACCGGATGAAGTGCTGCGCAGGCTTTTTCCAGGATATAAAAACCAACAGAGACAGTAAGGGGAATGAATATGAAGAAGGAAGCGGCAATACTTTTCAGCGGCGGTATCAAAGGTGCCGAAGCCGAGTTCGGCGCCAACGCGGAGAGACATGGCATACAGGAAGTGAATTTCAGCTTTGACGGGCACAATGTGGTCCGTCAAAGGGGACTTCGCATTCTGACGCATGAGGAGATGAAAAATGGCGATGTGAGCTTGGAGTATGTGGCACGCTTGATGAACCGGCGATTTTCGAAAAACCCGACAATCCGGAAGGTTTTACAAAGCATCTGGTATCAGGTGAACAGCGGCCAGGAAATTTATGTCATCGGTGAGATTTTGGAGGACAAAACCGTCAAAGGCGGTACGGGTTGGGGTGCCGAACTGGCCAAGCTGTGCAACAAGCCATTGTTTGTGTTCGATCAGAAAAAAGATTCGTGGTTTTACTGGAACCAGGTGGATTGGGTTGCACTGGATCAGGAAAATGCGCCCGTCATCAGTCACATCCATTTCACAGGCACCGGGACACGCTATCTTGAGGAAAACGGCAAAAAAGCAATCGAAGAACTGTTCGAAAGATCATTTAAGTAATTACATTTTACATTTGCATTACCAAAAGAACATAAGGTCAATAGAAGCCTAAAAGAACATAGGGTTAATTTCCTGATAAGGGGTGATGTGTACCCCGGATCAACCGTGAGTGCTTGGGACAGATCTAAGACTCGTTCCGCGCATCCTGGAAACTCGCCCTATCGGGCTCAGACAGTCCAGGATGCTTGCTCCACTCGCCTTGATCTGTCCTCCAAGCCCTCCCGATGTTGCTCCGGGGTACACATCACCCCCTATCGGAAATTAGTCATTTTTATTGGCATAGTTGGATTGTTACGCGGTTCAATAAGCCCGATCCATTTAATTGTATGTATATATTTTTGATTCATCGATTATTCAATTGACAACCACTTTCGCCATCAAGCTCGGCCCATCGTAGGTTGGTGCTGCGCGAAGCAAAGCCAACAATGATATTTTTCAATTGAACTGATGACCGTAAGCCGCGTTTGGCCCAATCAGATCCCAGAAATCGAGGCGCCTGTCTTGCAACAAGGCCTTGAACTCAAGAGTAACTCCCCACTATTTCTTTCAAAAACAACAATGACTTGCACCATGCTTTATTTCTGACTATATTGAACGTAAACAGTCGATTGAAGTCGGGCATCGCAAGGCAAGAATAACGTATTGATAAAACAAATGACGCGCATAAAATCTTCTCTGGTGATCATCCTGTCCGGGGAAGGATCTGATGATTGTCTAAAGGCTGAATGGAACCAACCGTCACATTAATAGATTACCTGTTCTCCGCTCTTGCAATCGCGGCCGGGCTTTTCTGCATGCGGGTACTGATGGAAAATATTCGTTTTTTATCTAAAGAAATCAAGACTCCGATGCGCCTGGACAATTCCCGTCTCCCGGATAAGCACCGATCTTTTATATTAATGATATCATGGAGTTTATTAACCGCTTTTTTTTTCGGTACCGCCACTGTATTATTTTCCAGGCCTCACCGCATAATTTCCGGTAATTATTCACCAGACATGCACGGATGGCTTGCCGGTCTGATCATGCTCACGTCAGCGGCAGTATGCGCCATGCTTGTTTATCGGTATTACCTCCTGTGGTCCAGGTTTAAGCGTTGAATTACGATAAAGGATAATTTTTTGCAGATGAAAACCGTTAAATTCAAACAAGCGTTCCAAATTCCTGTTGCCGGCGCGCCGTTGCCAAGGATCGAAAAAGGGGCAACCGTGAAAATCGTGGCCGCGCTTCCCGAAAAGATCCCGCTGATCAAACCCCGGCTACTGGCTAAAAAAGGAGAGCGTGTCAAAATAGGATCTCCGCTTTTCGAAAACAAGGCAAATACCAAACAACGCTTCCTCTCGCCCGGTGGCGGGACGATAGTCGATATTGTCTACGGCTATCGTCGGGGTATTTCACAGATCCTGATTGAAACCGACCGGGAGGAGGAACATGAATCGTTCGTTCCCATGGATGAACAGTCAATATTGCAAGGCGGTCGGGACCGCCTGATCGAAGAGCTTATGATTCGAGGCCTGTGGCCCCTCATCCGCAGTTTGCCCTACCGGAATATTTCATCTCCGGATGAAAGACCGGCATCGCTTTGGATCAGCCTGGATTCGGCAGACCCTTTCCAGGTTCCTTCCAGCATATACCTCAAAGGCAACGAAGAAGACTTTATTTTTGGTGTCCGGACGCTCGAGGCTCTCGGGATACCGGTTTTCATATGCGAAAGCCAGGACGTTCCAGTAGAAGATGGCACGGTGGCGTCTCTTGTCACACACCAGGTATCCGGCAGTTATCCGTCAGAAGATCCGGGAGTGGTCTTGTATCATACAAAAAAATCAGCCGCTGAGAACCATGCATGGTTCATAAACGGACAGGACGTGATTATTATTGCCAAAGGCTTGCGCACGGGACGGTACCCGATTTCCCGTATTATGGCGGTGGCCGGTTTTACAAATGGAAACGGCGCGGACCCGGAAAGCAATAACCGATATGTTAAAACCCGGGCAGGTGCTCCGTTGCAATCACTGGTGAAAAAGCCGGAAAGCGCACAGGGTCGGCGATGGATCACGGGAGGTCTTTTTCGCGGCCAAACCATGCAGCCGGACGGCTACATGGGGTTTTACGAAACGTCACTGATCCTGATCGAGGAGGCCATGAATTCCGAGCTGTTCGGATTTCTAAGACCGGGACTCTTTAAGCCGACCACTTCCCGTACGTTTTTATATGCACTGCACAAAAAACACTTTTCGGCAAAAGCGGACATGCGCGGTGAAGAACGCGCATGCATCAACTGCGGCCGATGTGCACGGGCCTGTCCTGTTGATATCATGGTTCAGTTCACCTATAAATTCATTTATGCCGGAGAAATCGAGGAAGCACTCATGCACGGCCTCCTCGATTGCGTGGAGTGCGGACTTTGCTCCTATGTTTGTCCGGCTAAAATCGAGCTGGCGGAGACACTCATATCGTCCAAGCGTGCTTACTACCAGGAACGGATCTGACAGAATGAGTCGAATCGAAACATCACTTCAAAAGATTTTCAATTATTCCAAGCCTTATTT
>SLIE01000436.1 GCA_007135795.1 Desulfobacterales bacterium | reverse complement strand
TTTGAGCAGAGCAGTGTATAATAGATTTTCTTCGAATTTCTGTAAATCTATTTCTAATCTAATACCAACGGCTGCCATTGTCGAAGAATCGACATCAAATAGTTTTCCGATTCAGCCGCTTGACGTCTGTACCTGTACATTCAAATCGGTACATATAATGGATATGGAAAAAAATTTTGCACAAATTTTTCCCGATAACAACTCCGAATAGCCAGAGGATTGCTCGGTTGGCATGAGCCACAAAACCCTAACAGCAAATGGTTCCCGTCAATAACGAAAACATGAATGCGGCTATATGGGAATTTACTGGTAAAGTCATCATTGACAGTGCTGGTGAATGCATCCTCGTCCTATAGATAATTCGGAGAAACCGTGAACTGGCAATGGGAATGGGAATGACCCAAGATCCCAGCTCAGGTCCTATGCGTCATGCTCCGCATAGGCGGGAATTCGACAGAAATACTGGATGCTTTTCGGGGTTCTCCAGCCGCGGATATGGACAAACTGGCGTAGCTCTCCAATTCGATCGATAAGATCGATTGCGGTGGACACGTCGTCGTGACAAGGAAAAAACGGTCATTTGCCTTTTGAAAAAAAAGCCGGTGCACCCCCATACAAGGCATGCACCGGCTTGCCTGGATCATGACCGGTTTGCACTGCAAGTACAAACCGGAAGACTGAAAATTTTAAAAGTAGTAATGGATACCAAACGTCGCGCCGATTCCTTTCAGATCGAGGTCGACCCTGACACCGTCGATCCGGTCACCATACGTATAGTAATCATATCCTACGTAACCCCGCTGTATTTTTCCTGAGTTAGTATTTCATAAATTGTTTTTGAAATAGTTTACTGATAGATAAACTAAATTTTCTCTTTTCATATACTATTTATAAACTTGCGCAAGTCCTCCTTTTGTAGACTTTTCGTTTTTTGTGCTTTTTTTGTCGCTTTTTTTGTCGCTTTTTTGTAAACTTTTACCGATTAAAAATTAGAGACGTGATAATAAGGTCAATGAACCGATTAAATATATATCCTGCAATCTGTTTTTCCGCTTTTGTCCTCTGGCTGTTGCTGATCACCATGGATGGTCCATTGCTGCAAGCTATCGGGATTTTTGATTCCACAAACTTTTTTCTTCCGGCACATATTGTTTCTCTTTTAAGCATCGGTCTTTTCTGCCCCCCGACACTTTTCAAACGGCTTGCCCCTACAAACTGCATCCTTACAGTGTTAATCACCCTGGCCATTCCGATAACATCTCCATCTGTCAATCATTACCTTCTTATGGCCGCAGGTGCATGCGGCGCTTTCGTCGCCATCAGCGCCTGCCTTGCATTACGCCAAAGCAGCACACCGCTCCTGAGTGCGGTGTGCGGACTGTCGGCAGCCAACATTCTCCCCCTGGTTTTCGGGTTATGGTCAAACGGTGAAATGCTGCTGTTTGCAGCAGCGACATTACCCATTCTTGCCATTCCCGTGTTGACCACTCGTCTGCCGGACGATGCCAGGGATCCGAATGCAACAAACCTCTGGCGCTACATGCCGTTTATCTTTATTTTCCAAATTGTAAGCGGGCTCATGTACGCATTTATCATCCCGGCATATAAGGATTTCGGACTGTTGCCGGGGATCGATCTGCTCTTTTATATTGCCGGGGTTATTGCGGCCTTCCATATAGTACGGAAAAACCGTGAACTATCAATGGTTTGCGGGGTCATGCTCGGAATGGCTGCTTTTACACTCCTGCAGATCGGATACCGACCCATGTCGATCAACCTGAGCATGTTTGCCATGATGGGGGGTGCCGGGATCATCGACCTGGTGCTTATTGCCATACTGCTTTCTTTTCCCGAACCGATCAGGGCGTTCGGCACGGGACTGGCTATTTTCTGTTCCGGCATCCTGGGTGGAAAAATAATCGGATTATATTATGCGGACATAACCGGTGCCATAGTAATAACCGGTCATCTCGTACTAAACATATCTGTATTAACCTTGTATTTCCTTGGGCGGTATTACTATGATTCCAAGCCCCAAGGCATAATAGTCGACCCAATGATTGTCGGAGCCAGGCCTGCCATGGCGGACGAAACATTTCAGACCGGATCGCATCATACACCTTCCATCGGAACTGAGCCGATTCCGGCCCCGGATCAAAATGAAATGATCGACAAAATTCCGGATCATCTGCGCCTGCTCCTCTCCGAACGGGAAGACGAGGTTTTCAGAAGGGCGATCGCAGGGCGTACCTATCGTGAAACAGCACTCGAACTCGACATTTCCGAATCGACGGTAAAAACCTATATGGGCCGGATTTATGAAAAAATGGGGGTGAAAAGTAAAAAACAGTTGTTTGATATGTTGAATAATTTATAATTTCTTCAAGCGCGTTATGCATACTTTGGAAAAATGCCGCTCATTTAAGGCGCCAACACACAAGTAAGGACAAACATGAGCCCCAAATCATATACTTCGTTACCCGATGGCACCACAGGCATGAAAGTGCCCGAATCACACTGGGATGACCTTGAAAAACTAAGCCCTGCGGATGTATGCAAAAGAAGTCTGGCCTTGCATGATCCGGACTACGGATACAAGCTCCGGTTCTTAAACGAAGATATAATAGTGGATACCGGTAAACGATGCCTGAGAAAAACCACCGGTACCGAGGAAAAAGAAATCGATGATCCCCTGCTTGCACTGATCATTTTAGTGTACCTGCAAAATGCCGTTGAAACCGAACCGGCGGACACTATGGTCGCACCCAAGGAACTCAAGGAAGGTCATTTTTTCACTGGAATTCACGCCCTGGATGTAGAAGGTGTAATTCAAAAATTCGGCAATGATCTCGAAGGATTTACAAAAACTGCTGAGACGCTGGGGGGCGTTCGTGAATCGCACGCCGATTTGTCATACCGGTTTACCGCACTTCCCCGAATACCGCTCTACTACCTCCTCTGGGAAGGCGATGATGACTTTGCCCCTAACCTCACGGTCTGTTTCGACCGGACCATTGAACGTCACCTGGCCGCAGATGCCATATGGGGACTTGTAAAACGCGTCTCCCGCGCACTTGTAAAGGGACAGTCACTGTAAATAGTCCCCGATACGCCAAAAAAGGTACATTGCCTGCTATGCAACAACCGTTCACCAATGCCAACAGACACCGGGAAATTACCCGGGAAAACCTCTGGGGAATCGTAGACCGTGTTACCTTTCATAGCGAGGATACCGGATACAGCGTGCTGCGTGTCCATATCAACGGCAACCCCCACCAGCAGGAAACCGTAATCGTTCACCAGATGAAGGTCTTTGCCGGTGCGACCATTGAATTTACCGGTTCATGGAAAAATCATTCAAAACATGGGCGACAGTTCAATGCCACATCCGCGATCGAAAAACAGCCGGCTTCGATCGCTGCCCTTGAAAAATACCTGGGCTCGGGGCTGATTCGCGGTGTGGGGCCTAAAACTGCCAAACGAATTGTGCGGAATTTTGGACGCCGAACTCTTGAAGTATTTGAAAACAATATAGAAAAACTCACAGAAGTCCCGGGAATCGCTGCGAAGAAACTTGACACCATAAGCCGGGCTTGGGCCGAACACCGCGCCATCCGAAATGTTATGATGTTTCTGCAGTCCCACGGCATAAGCACCCTTTTTTCCGTCCGCATTTACAAGGAATATGGTGATACGGCCATTGAGAAGGTCAGGTCAAATCCGTATCGCCTTTCCAATGATTTTTACGGGATCGGTTTTCTTTCAGCAGATAAGGTGGCGCTCAGTATCGGGCTTGCCCCGGACAGCAGCGAGCGACTCATGGCAGGTATCAGTCACGTCCTGGCTGCCGGAAAGCAATTCGGACATTGTTATCTCACCATGGAACAAATCGAAATACAGGTACAGGAATTGCTGAACCAGGATATAAAAGATTGCCTGGCGGATATTCTGAGCCACATGGCACAGGCAGATCTTTTAAGGATACGGCATTTAAACGATTCCGATGGGAAGATGATCACGTGTTACTATTCAAAAGCTCTGTATTACGATGAAATCCGAGTTGCAGAAAAAATAAGGGGCATGAACCACCCGGCTGAGGTAGACAAGCACCGCGTGGAAACATGGCTTCAACGTTACTGCAATGCCCGCCGGATGAGTCTGAGCTGTCAACAGGAAACGGCCATAAAAAATATTGTAACTTGCCGATTTGCAGTTCTCACGGGCGGACCGGGGTGCGGAAAGACAACCGCTACACGGGTGCTGGTGAAACTGTTGGAAGCCATGGGGAAAAAAATACTTCTTGCAGCCCCCACCGGCCGGGCTGCACAGCGAATGACCGACGTGATCGGCAGAAGCTCCAAAACCGTTCACCGCCTTCTGAAATGGCAGGCCGGACGATTCAAAAAAAATGAAGAATCGCCATTGGATGCCGACTTTCTCATAGTGGATGAATGCTCCATGCTGGATATCAATCTTGGGGCTTCGATGCTAAAGGCAGTTCCGGATAAATGCCAGGTACTGCTTATCGGCGATGCGGAACAACTTCCGTCGGTCGGACCGGGTAATGTCCTGAAAGACATTATCGCATCCGGACGCATCTCCTGTTTCCGGCTGACCACAATTTTTCGCCAGGCTGAAGAATCTCTTATCATACGCTATGCACATAAGATCAACAGTGGCGAACTTCCCCGGATCGACTCGCCTTTCAAAAAGCCGGGGATATGGCGTCGAAAGGATGATTGCCTTTTTATCGATACGGATGAAGCCACGATTGAGCAAATCAAGTTTATCAGCAAGGTGAAAAAAATCATCGATACTTATGGCGAAATAACGGCACAACATTTTGACGACCCGCCTGATCCTTATGAATTCGGGGCGGATGAAACAACATCACCGGTCAATACGGAAATTGTCATCCCCAAACAATTCAGACATGTCAATCTCGAAGAGATCTGCGCAGCCACCAACCAAGTGGAAGAACTAATGGCGGTATTAAAAAAAGTTCATCCATGGTCAAGCCTGCGCTATGGACTGTCAGCAGTGGATGTCGTCAAACAAACATACCTGGACTGGATTCCCCGGTACCGCGGAAAAGGTTGCGAAATTCAGGTTTTATCTCCCATGACCCGGGGAACTTTAGGAACAATAAACCTTAACCGGGTGCTCCAGGAAAGCGCAAACCCTCAAGCACAAGGCAAACGACAACTTACCGTGGCTGATAAGATTTTCAGGGAAGGCGACCGGGTCATCCACCGCAGAAACAATTACGAACTGAATGTGTTTAACGGGGATATCGGCAGGATAACCCGCATCGACACCGTGACAATGAACTGCGAGGTATCCTTTTTTCCGGATAACCGACGCGTCTTATACCAGCGGGAAAACCTGCTCGAGCTTGATCTGGCCTATGCCATCACCATTCATAAATCCCAGGGAAGTGAATTTGAGGCGGTAATCATTCCCTTGCTGACGCAACACTTCAAAATGCTTTACCGGAACCTGGTTTACACCGGTCTTACAAGGGCAAAAAAACTCTGCGTATTCGTGGGAACGCGCAAAGCTCTGGCCATGGCCGCCAAAAAAGAAGACACCAGCCTGAGACAGACCACGCTCTGCCAGCTGCTTCAAGAATGACAAAACCCCGACATGCAGATATCTGCCAAGAACCCGCGAAACACCAAACCTTTGACTTTTTCATCTTCCGTGCTTTTCATCGTCTATTCTCTTGTTTTTCCCGCTCTCCATGGTCCCATGCACGCGTTCAAGTGTTTTCCGGTATACCGGCAGGTGCATGCCGCCTGTATCAACAGCCTTTAGGGCTGCTTTAAGCGCCATATCCGTATTTCCCAACTCAAGCATCACATTGGCCAGGTTATTGAAAACAGGCCCTGATTCCGGATAAATTTCGGCTGCTTCCACCAACACCTTAGCGGCATGTTCAAGCTCCCCCAGCGCATACAGGGTATTTGCTTTGCCCATCAGGGCGCCTTGGTCTTCCGGCCATTTTTCGAGCGCTGTGCAATAGCCGGTGAACGCCGCTTCGTGAAGGCCTGCGCGCTCCAGGCCATACACGGCTTCCAGCCAGCGATTTTTTGTCACTGTTTCCGGCAGTTTCCCGGGAGGCAAAACCAGAAGCCCCCAGTTATCATCCCGGGACCACATATGCTTGAAACTGCGTACAGACAGATATTCCTTGCACGCGTTTCCACCAGCCAAAAGAAGTCTCCGGCCGGTGGAATCAAACCCACAGACAACCGCGTAATGGTGAACCGGCCACCACGACAGTCCCTTGTTCATCAACACGAGTACCGGATAGCCAGCTGAAAGTTCTTCAGATAGTTCTTCCATGCCATACACTTCATAAGCTACCCGCCCGTACCGCCGGGCTGCGGCGACCAGGGAGATCTGCAAACTACCTTCTTTTGCCGGATCATAAACATGTTCCAGCAAATCATCCGGCTTGACCATAATCCCGGACCAGGAAAGCATGGACGCCAGTGCGGCCGGCCCGCATTGATTCTTTTCCTGCTGAAAAGCCGGAACACCTGCTATTTCAATCAAACCCTCATCAGGTATTGCGTGACGGGGTTTATAACAAGCCGTGCCCGCACATCCCGCCGTACAGAAGATCACTGCCGCAAGTATATAATGCAGGTGCCTCATTCACTACCTTTGACTGATAACAAACGGGAA
>SLIE01000150.1 GCA_007135795.1 Desulfobacterales bacterium | reverse complement strand
CGGTTGATCGGGCCAAACTGCCTGGGGGTGATCAATCCTCAGTCTGATGTGCGACTTAATGCCAGTTTTTCAACACATATGCCGGAGATGGGAAACATTTCCTTTATCTCTCAAAGCGGCGCCTTGTGTACCTCTGTTCTCGATTTCGCTCAATCAAGGGGTTTTGGGTTTTCAAAGTTTGTTTCCATAGGGAACAAGGCGGATGTGGATGAACTCGATCTTTTGAGATACTATCACAAAGATCCGGAAACCAATGTGATCATGATTTACATGGAGGCGCTTCGTATGCGCCCCGGGCTGATTGATGAGGTCAAACACATTGTCGCCGGTCACCGCCCGACACCGATATTGGTGATAAAATCCGGAAAAACCGCTGCCGGTGCCAGTGCCGCATCATCGCATACCGGTTCCATTGCCGGAACCGAGGCGGTTTATAATGCTATTTTTGAAGAGGCCGGCATCATTCGGGTCGATACCGTCGACAGTCTGTTTGATTATGCCATTGCCTTCGGTGCCGGCAGAATTCCCCGGGGAAACCGGGTGGCGATCATTACCAATGCCGGTGGGCCGGGTATCATTGCAACGGATATGAGTGAAATGTCCGGATTGAAGCTCGCACGTTTCAGCGCAAAAACCGATGAATTACTGCACCGGTATCTTCCGCCAACGGCCAATTTCAACAATCCCGTGGATGTTATTGGTGATGCCTCCAGTGAGCGATATCGTTACGCACTTGAGGCGGTTATCAATGATGAGGGGGTCGATTGTGTGATGATGATTCTCACGCCACAGTCGATGACCGATGCCATTGGCACGGCGGAGGCGATCGCAACCGTTTATCGCAACACAACCAAACCGATTGTATGCAGTTTCATGGGCGTCGTGGATGTTTCTGCAGGGGTCAAGCACTTGCATGAAAATTACGTGCCCGTCTATTCGTTTCCGGAAAATGCCGCCAGGGCCATGGGTAAACTCTATGAGGCCACACAGTGGCTGACCCGAAGGATTCTTCCCCAGTATGACCTGACGTTTGATCGGAAAAGAGCGGCGACGATTGTTGCCCAATGCATTGAAAGTGGGAAAACGGTTTTAGGGGAGTATGACGGGGCTGAGTTGCTGAAGTGTTATGGATTTGATGTGCCCCCCATGAAAGTTGTCACCTCCATGGAAGATGCGGTGGAACTTGCAGATGAGATCGGGTACCCGGTGGTGATGAAAATCGTCTCTCCGCAAATATTGCACAAATCGGATGCCGGCGGTGTGGCGCTTGGATTGAAAAATTCGGAAGCGGTTGCAAAAGCCTATGAAGATATTTTAAAAAATGCATCTGAATACGATGCAGACGCCCATATAGACGGTGTTCTGGTACAGAAAATGGCGCCTCCCGGACAGGAGGTTATCCTGGGGGTCAGTAAAGACCCGGATTTTGGTCATTTAATAATGTTCGGCCTGGGTGGTATTTATGTGGAATTGTTTAAAAATGTCACTTTCCGACTTGCCCCGATCGGTCGAAACAATGCCCGTCGCATGATAACCGGTATCAAGGGTTTTGAAATTCTGACCGGTTTCAGGGGGAAACCGGTCGCCGATATTGAAAAGCTCGAAAAACTCCTGGTAGGGCTCTCGAATATGGTAACGGACAATCCACAGATCAAGGAGCTCGATATCAACCCCCTTCTGGTTCATGAAAAAGGGAATGGGGCAACGGTTGCAGATATTATCATTACCTTCGAGTCCGGTGATGATCCGGGGGAAACAGTGTAATATGCAAGCAGGGGGTTGCACACATGAAAAGATCTTTTTCGATCATCGGATGTGGTCGCGCCGGTCTGTCCTTTACGAAATACCTTTTCAAAGCCGGTTATCCGCCGGCGGGGTTTTCCAGCAGAAGTTTGGAATCGGCCAATCTTGCAGCTGAGCTCATCGGTTTTAAAGGTAAAGTGTCGACCAACCCATCGGACGTGATCGGGGATGCCGATATCGTGTTGATCACAACCCCTGATCATGTAATTCGGGAAACCGCTGAAAAAATTGCCGGCCATGGCGGCATGAAACCCGATGTCATGGTGTTTCATTGCAGCGGGGCGTTATCTTCCGATGAATTATCCGCCCTTAAAGGTGCAAATGCAAAAACAGGAAGCATCCATCCCCTACAAAGCTTCGGTTCTCTCGATTCGGGGAAAAACCCTTTCAAAGGTATCATGGTCGGTATTGAAGGAGACCGGGAATGTGTTGACGCGGCATGGAAGATGGCAAAAGACCTGGGAGCCACCCCGTTTCAGATACAAACATCCGGTAAAATGCTCTACCATGCCGCGGCCGTGGTTGCCTCGAACTACCTGGTCACCCTTTTAAAGTTCGCGATCGATTTACTCGGGGAATCCGGTGTTGAATCCGACAATCGGTTTGAGATCTTAAAGCCGCTGATCATGGGGACGCTTTCCAATATTGAAAATGCCGGTGCGGAGGAGGCCTTGACCGGTCCGATCAGGCGAGGTGATACGGCTATCGTCAAGGCACACCTGGAAGCAATAGAAGAAAGCTCACCGGGCATGTCCGCCCTTTACAAAATGCTTGGACAATACACTGTTGAAATCGCTTATTCCGGTAAAAGCATTTCAAGTGACATCCGGGACGAGTTGTTGTCGATTCTTAACGAGTAGAACGATCTCAAAAATGCTGTAGATCCAGTTGAGGATTGTCGGTGGGACTTTGTTTCTCTAGGTCCCACCGACGAGCACTATGTGAATGATAACAGTAAAATATGCCGCAGCGGACACAGGGCTCCACAGAAATTTGCCAATATCGTTTTCCTCTGCGCCCTTTGTGCGCTTTGTTTTTCGTAATTTAGTTTTAAACTAAATTCTAAAAATCTTCATTTCCCCACCCAGTTTTTCGTTTGCGGCATTGAGTTTCTCCTCGCTCGATATAACAGCTATACCGGAGGGGCCTTTGTTCCGGGCGAAATATCGATCTCCAGTCCCTTTGACCTGCGCCATGCGCACCTTGAGCAGGTCAGCCTTGAATCGTCTTCGCATGTCGTCGGTCAGTCCGATCAGTTGGTAGTAAAAATGCCGCCTGCAGGCGTTTTGGGGGGGATCCGGATGGTCAAAATCAGCACATACCTGTAAAATCGCTTCAGTGATATCGTCTTCACCGTAATTGTCGGAGTTGATGAATTCGTGGGCGCCATCATACACAGAAAGCGTGTTTTCTATGTGCGGATCTCTGTATGATCCGAAACTGAAAAATCCACTTTCAAGCTGATAACCGGCAAAACCGCCGTACGCCCCGCCTTTTTCGCGAATTTCACGATGCAGGTACATGGACTTTAACACTTTGCTCAATATTGCCAGCAATGGTGCGTCTTCATGATCCATGCGATTTGTTTCAAGCACACGGGCGACAAAAGATACAGCACTTGAAGTGGCCCAGCCTTCGAATGGGATTTCAGGTTCAGGATGGTATTGTGGCGGTTTAAACCCCGCATCCGGGTTAAAATCCAACTTTTTATAGATGGATTCAAGAATGCCGGATGCTTTTTCAAGATCTGGCTTTTCAGCGATAATTGCGGTTTTGATATTGTTTTTGAAGAAAAGCGATTTTGCGATTCGGGTTAAGTCATCGGCGATCGCCTGTAGCTTTTCATCGGAAAGATCATTTGAAAGATCTTTTATACTCTTTAAATGGTGAATGCCATGCCATGCTTCGTTTAATGCGCTTGTACTTGAAAAATTTCTGGCTGCAAGAGATATGGCATAGCGATGACCGTTCCGGACAACTGATGATTCCAGGTCGGAGCGTACCTCAAGAAGCAATGTTTTCAGTCTCGGCAGGTCTGAAAAGGAATACCCGTTGAAAAGCGTATCAACTATGTCAAACATCTTTTCGGTGTTCCGGGAAAGGCATTTGCCTGAAAAGGTTACAAACGGCATGCAATTGTTTTTATCCCCATGGAAATTGCTCCCCGCGGATACCGATAATTCCAGACCTCCCGTGTATTGGTCGATCTTTCTTGCCATTTCCACATAGTCGTAATCTTTGGTCCCCATGCGGGTTATCGTGTGACAGAAAAACGGTACCAATGGGATCAATTCGAGCGGCAGAGAATTTAGCCCCAGAACAGCCGTGTAATAGGCGATTCCGGAAACCGGTTGTTCGTAGCGGTACAAGGAATAATCCGGGATTATGCTGCTTTCGGATACGGTATTGATATCCGGAGAAATATCTTCGAGCTTCAATGTCGGCAGACATGAAAGATCTTCTGTTTCATCCTGCCTGGCAGTAAGGTGATCGGCATCTTTTCTGATTTCTTCAATATCGGTACTGGAAAGTCTCAAACGGAGTTCTTCAAGTTCCGATTGTTCACGATCGTGCTGAACCCGTGCAAGTTCCGTGTCCGGTTCCAGCGTTAGAAGGACCCTGTGCGGATTATCCAAAAGATAGCGTCGAATGCTGTTTTCAAGCATCGGCCCTTTTTCGAGTTCATTGTAGAAGCGTTCCAGCAGCGACTCGAATTGTAATGTGTCCGCTGGATTCCCATGATGGATCCAATCGCCGCAAAACCGCAAAAGCATTTTCAAACCATACGGAAAAGGAACATTTGAAACTTCCTTTCTGTGAAACTCGATCTGGTGAAGAGCTGTTTCTACAAGCCTGCGGTCGATTCCTTTTTCCGCAAGTTCATTTAAAACATCAAAAATAATTGTCTGAATCTTTTCCGCCGAGTCCACGGTGACATCCTTAAGGCCGCAGGCAAACATGGTATCCTTGTTTTCGGAATCATAACCGGAACCGTCGCTCAAAGTGCTTCCAAGGCCTGAATCGATCAGTGCCTTTCTCAATGGTGAACCGGAATTTCCTATAAGAATCTGTTCGATCACGGTCATCACAAGGACTTCAAATGCCTCGCGTATGTCCGGACCAAGCCATGCAAGACAGACCTGGCTTTTATTTTCGAGGTTTTCAGAGGGATCGGCTGCGTAGTGGTAGTTTGCCGTGCGCGGGCTCAACCAGTGGGGCTGTGACGGAACCGTCGTTTGTGGATCGATCCGGGTATAATCGGATAAAATGGTTTTTTCTATGAATTCAAGGTGATCCTTGAGCGGAAAATCGCCATATGTATAAAAAAACGCGTTGCTTGGATGATAATGGTATTGATGAAATTCCAGTAGATCCTGATGGGACAGTTTTGGGATTTCCGCGGGGTCACCGCCTGAATTGTAGCTGTAGGTGGTATCCGGGTAGAGTGCGTTTAAAATGGCGTGACCCATGACCTGGTCGGGTGAAGACATTGCCCCCTTCATTTCGTTGTATACCACTCCCTTGTAAACAAGGCGGGGTTCACCGGAGGCATCCGCATTACCTTCGACTTCAACCCGGTGCCCTTCCTGCATGAAACTCAAACGATCCAGCCTCGGGTGAAAAACGCTGTCGAGGTACACGGACATCAGGTTGTAATAATCTTTCCGGTTCTGGGTGGCAAACGGATACATTGTCCAGTCAGATGCGGTAAGTGCATTCATAAAAGTATTCAGACTGCGTTTTATCATTGAGAAAAACGGGTCTTTTACGGGATATTTCACCGAGCCGCAAAGGGCTGTATGCTCCAGGATGTGGGCAACCCCGGTTGAATCCCGGGGTACGGTTTTCAAAATTACGGCAAATGCATTTTCAGAATCAGGACGGCTTATGTGAATGTGCGAAGCGCCGGTCGCTTCGTGTGCCAGTTCGTAATATATCGCCGCAACTTCCGGAAGTTCTATGATTTTTTTGACAGAGTAACCACCAATGCGGGTGCCTGTTTTAATGTTGGAATTTCTTGGGTCTGCATATTGCATAAAGTCCATTTCTCCGGTATTATGGTTATTATAACGTTATTCAGATTGTCGGGTCTATATTTCGCAATTATATCGAAAGTAAATAATGAATTTTTTCGAAAATGCATGAATCAGGGGTAAAAATTTTATTTAAACCAAAAGATTGGCGATTGTATCATTTAATTGGTTAAACTGAAAAATATAATCATTATTTGAGTGGGGAGCCAAGGTGAATCTTTAGGGTCACGGGCATCGGCGGCAAAAAAGGGGATGCCACCATGCGGGATGAAGTCAGCTCAGCACATTTCTTTCACGGGGTAGCAAACCCTGCACAGACAAGCACCGAAATCCGACGACTTTATGGAGAGGAGTCAAAATTTGAACCGGCTATGGAAAATTTGAACCGGCTATAGATTGTTACAAGGGAATGTAGACACCCCGTTTTTTTCTACGGATTTTGCCCTGCTTATTGAGCCGATATATGATATTGCGTAGCTTTTTATCGTCAAATTGTGTTTTCTCCTGGATATCGGCAAAATTTGCTCCTGTGCCGATGCCGGAAATAGCATCTATTACCATGTCGGAGGCGGATCCGTTTTTTGTGTTGTTCTTATTGGCTTCGTTAGTATTCCCATTGTGTTTTGTGGCTGAGATTTTTTTTTCCAGAGAATCCAATTTTTGTGCCAGACGATCGATATCCTGTCTGGTCGCAAAGTTATACTGCTTTAGAAAGTACTTGATCATGGAGTCAAAACTCTGCGCCACTCTTTTTTGATTTGCCATTACTCCCCCCTCAGGATAAAATGGTATGGTTATGGTGTAAATCTTTAAAAGCGAACGATATGATTATAATGTTTGGGTAATATTTATGAAT
>SLIE01000386.1 GCA_007135795.1 Desulfobacterales bacterium | reverse complement strand
TTTCCCCTGTTCAAAGTCAGCTCAAAAATCCCCCGGAAAATATTGTATTCGATCCAGGCGTTGATTCGATCACGATTACCTGGAATCGGGTTCAGGGTGCGGATTATTATAAAATTTACTGGGGAACCACAAGCGCCTTATCCCGCTCACCCATTGAAGTCCAGGACCAGGGACAGCGAAGACTTACCCACACCATTTCAGATCTTGTACCCGACACGGAATATTTTTTTGCATTATCGGTGGTTGTCGAGTTCTTCGGGGAAAGCTCAACTTCTGAAACGCAATCAGTAAGAACCATGGTGGAAGATTTACCTCCCAATCCGCCAAAAAATTTCTGGATTACGGATATTGAAGATATTACTGAATCGTCGGTTGGGCTTGAATGGCACAGGGTTTCGGATTCGGAGGTTCTTAATTACAGGATCTATTACGGCACAAGGCCGGGAGAATATGAAAGCTTTGCAGAAGCAGCCGCCTCACAAAACGCAATAAGTATTACGGGGTTGGAAAGTGGAATCCGGTATTTCTTTAATATCACAACCATTATTGAAGCTGATGATTCATCAGGCGCTAAGTCTCTGGTGGAATCGGAAAAAGCGGGAGAGCTTATCGTGGATACGCTGCCGGATGAACTGCCGCCTGATACACCCCATCGAATAAGGGGACTTTTGATTGATTGGCAACAACTTAGCGTATCAGTGGATCCCGGTAATGAAAACATGGTCGATTATTCAGGCGTTATCATCAATTACGGCCGTCAATCCGGTGCTTTGGATCAATCCGTGGACACTGGTACATCGGCAATGCATGTCTTCTCAGACCTGCCGGTAGGAACCACCTGGCATTTTACAGGCGTTGCTTATGATCATGCAGGAAACGAAAGTGAACCAACGGATGAATTTTCCATTCGAATTGAGGATATGCGCGGATACACAACCCATCGTGACGACTTTGCCGGCGGGTGTTTCGTTGGGAGCCTCAAGGCTGGTCGCCAGCCGGATGAAAAACCCGTAAGTATAGCTGAAACAGAGCAGGATAACACGGAAAACTTGACTTTACAGGCAGGAAACAGTTCTTTTAATTCGATTTTTTTTAACACAACATCAAAAGACAGAACAGTTCTTCGACAATCTTTTGGAGTGACAGGCGATACCGTTTATGATGACATCCCTTATAATAATAAGATCGGTATTTCAGGAGGATATTATCTGCCATTCGAGTCCCGGTTCGAGGACTTTTACGGCAGAGACAATTATCCTGTTTTCCTGTTTTATGAAAGAATTCTGCACAGGTACATCGCTCTTCATCTGAAAGCAGGCTACATGAGATCCTCCGGAAACCTCCGGACCGTTGAATCGGGTACTGTAACCGGCATCGATGCAACATTCACAATGGTTCCCACGTCGGCTTCCATAAATCTGAGATTTCCGATTCTTTCGTATGTATGGGGCTTTGCCGGTATCGGACCGGATTACTGGTATGTGCGGGAAACCTTTGATCTGGGTGCTCTGGATGATACAAGCGAATGGATCGGGGGATATCACGGTCGTGTTGGTGTGTGGTTGTACAATATGGATATTGCCTACAGGCGCTGGGGACTGATGCTTGAAACACAATATTCCGTTATCGATCGGTTCGGCCAGAATGATCTGGATCTGGGCGGCTGGATTTTTCTGATTGGCGGGTTTTACAGTTTCTGAATTCAACAGGATCATTATTTAAAAATTATTATGATTTAAAACGACTCTCAATCGCCTTGAATCGGATTTCATTAAAAACGATAAATCCAAGGAGGAGATATAAATGAAAGTTGTCTTTTCTGATTATTTTTTCACCGAATACACTTCCGATCCGGCCTCGGCGCCGGGTCGGATGGAGGCGATAATCGATGCGTTGCCGGAACATGTCGAAATTGTGGAGCCGATGCCGGCCACGCGGGCACAAATACTTGCGGCGCACACCCGGTCTCACGTTAACGATATAGAAAATCAGGGTCTTTATGATATTGCCGCACTGGCTGCGGGTGCAGCAATCGAAACCGCCCGCATCGGGTTAACGGAACCGGCCTTTGGTGCGATTCGGCCACCCGGCCACCATGCGTCTGCGGACAGTGCATGGGGCTTTTGTTTTTTCAATAACATGGCCATCGCCATGCTTGCGCTTAAAGCGGAAAACCTTATTAACACTGCACTGGTGCTTGATATTGATCTGCATTACGGCGATGGCACGGATAATATCCTGCAAGGCGAAAGTTGGGTAGTTACGCATAATATCGCCAATAACACCCGTGATAAATATCTCTATGCGGTTGAACAAATACTGTCTGAAACAAGCGTCGACATGATCGGTATTTCAGCGGGATTTGACAATCACATGAAAGATTGGGGAGGATTACTGACCACCGAGGATTATCACCGCATCGGTCAAATGACTGCGCGGTCTGCTGCAGCAAACAAAGGGGGTTGTTTTGCCATATTGGAAGGGGGATATAATCATGCAGTGCTCGGTCTGAATGCTGCCGCACTTATTAACGGCCTCTACAAGACTGATTCCTGATGGCGTTGTTAAGTCTCCTCTGACTCGCTGCTGGTGTGGACGATAGGCGATCAACAAGTCTTTGACGATCCCCCTGCGATAGGCATCGCATTTATGACGACATGCCCTTGGCACGCTCCTTAGACATTCCGGCATATCATTTTTTAAGCGCTGTTAAAGGATGAACCAGGAATTACTGGCATTTGCCCGTTTACGTGAACGTTGTTTTGTGATATTGAAAATGTTTTGAAATCATCATACAAGCATTTTTCAGGAGTTTTTCGTGCGCATTGGTATCGGATATGATATTCATAGGTTGGTGGAAAAAAGAAAATTAATACTCGGCGGCATTGAAATCCCTTTTGACAAGGGGCTTGCCGGGCATTCGGATGCCGACGTGCTGACCCATGCAATTTGCGATGCCTTGCTGGGTGCCGCGGGAATGGGAGACATTGGTGAGCATTTTCCGGATTCTGATCCCGCCTTTAAAGATATATATAGTATTCGACTGCTTGAAAAAACCTGGGAGATGGTTTCGCAAAGAGGGTTTCGGATTTTTAATATCGATACGACCGTTTTCGCTGAAGCCCCCAGGCTTGGCCCTTTTAAACAGGCAATTGCGGAAAAAATTTCTTTGACAGTGGATCTCCCTCCGGAATGCGTAAACATCAAAGCCACAACAACCGAGGGATTAGGGTTTGTGGGCAGTGGGGAAGGGATAGCAGCCATGTGCGTTGTCATGCTCGGTGTGTCATAAATTCTGTGCCGGCGGACAGCATTATTTAAACATGTTTTACATATAAAACGGATTCAAGGCTATGACGATCAGGATATATAACTCTTTGAGCCGGCAGAAGGAAATTCTGGAGCCCGAGGAGCCGGGTAAAATTCGCATGTACGTGTGCGGCCCCACGGTTTATGACTCCTGTCATATCGGTCATGCACGATCAGTGGTGGTTTTTGATATAATTTATCGTTATTTAAAAGCCTGTGGATACGATGTCTTTTATGTAAGAAACTTTACGGATGTGGATGATAAAATCATTGCCCGTGCCAATGAGGCCGGGGTCACGTCCGCTGAAATATCCGAGAAATACATAAACGAATTTAATGAGGACATGGCTTGCCTGAACATGGTCAAACCAACCATGGAACCAAAAGCCACCGAACATATCGATCAGATTGTCAATATTATTTCAATCCTGATTGATAAGGGATATGCCTATGCCGCGGATGGCGATGTCTATTTTTCAGTGGAAAAATACAAGGATTACGGAAAACTGTCCGGAAGACGCCTGGAGGATATGGTTGCCGGTTCCCGCGTCGAGGTAGACCCCCGCAAGAAAAACCCTTATGATTTCGTATTATGGAAAGCATCCAAACCGGGTGAACCACAGTGGGACAGTCCATGGGGAAGCGGACGCCCCGGCTGGCATATCGAGTGTTCTGCCATGAGCGCGGAATACCTGGGACAAACCTTTGATATTCATGGCGGAGGGATGGACCTTATCTTTCCGCATCACGAAAATGAAATTGCCCAGTCAGAGGCGGCGTTTGGAAAGACATTTGTAAAATACTGGGTTCATAACGGCTTTATCAACATCAATCAGGAAAAGATGTCCAAATCATTGGGGAATTTTCTGACCATTCGGGAAATCGTTCAAACATGGCATCCCGAAGCCTTGCGGTTGTTCCTGCTTTCCAATCACTACCGGTCTCCACTGGATTATACCGGGCAGGCCATGCATGAGGCAACTTCCGGGATAGATAGGATATACGATCTGATGGCACGGGTTGAGCAATACCTGGAAACGTCGATTGCGAAAATTGCCCGGGAGACGACCCGGGAGACGAATGGAGAGTGGGATTTCGGGGAAACCGAAACCGGGCAGCTTTTCCGTGAAGCAATGGATGATGATTTCAACACCGCTCGCGCTATTGGGATTGTTTTTGAAACGGTTCGAAAAATCAACCGCATGATTGATGCTGACTCGAATACACACGAACACGTGAACCGAAAAAGCGTTATGGCGGAGACAGCGGATATTTTAAGAATCGGGCGGGTTCTTGGGATTGCACGCCTGACTCCGGATGTTTATTGTACGCAGAAACTTGAAAAAGTTACCGCCCAGCGAAAGATCGATCCCGCTTGGGTTGAAGAGCAGATTATTCTCCGGAAACAGGCACGTCAAAACAAGGCGTTTGCAACTGCCGATCAAATAAGAGATGAATTGCTCGCACTCGGGATTCTCCTGGAAGACCGACCTGACGGAACCATCTGGAAATTGAAGTCATAATATCGATCCAGTCGCTTTTACCCATCGAGCGCTCAAATCGCTGAATATATACTCAAGAAGAAATTTTTTTCGGGCTTTTTTGAAAAAACCGTCAAACATGGAATATGGAAAACGAAAAATTCAAGCTCAAAACCGCGATGACGCCGAAAGGCGATCAACCCGCGGCTATCGAAGCCCTGACCCGGGGATTGCGCTCCGGAAAAAAACACCAGGTGCTTTTAGGGGTAACCGGGTCCGGCAAGACCTTTACCATGGCCAATGTAATTGAAAAAATTCAGAAACCAACGCTGATCATCGCACCAAATAAAACGCTCGCCGCTCAGCTTTACAATGAATTTGCATCCTTCTTTCCCGAAAATGCGGTTGAATACTTTGTCAGTTATTATGATTATTATCAACCGGAGGCATATCTTCCCGTATCAGATACATACATCCAGAAGGATTCATCCATAAATGAAATGATCGATAAAATGCGGCATTCCGCTACCCGGTCGGTCCTTTCGAGAAAGGATGTGCTGGTTGTTGCGTCTGTGTCGTGTATTTACGGTCTCGGCGCACCTGAAGATTATCTTGCCATGCGGCTTGATATTAAAAAAGAGATGGAACTCACCCGAGAGAAGCTTTTGTCATCCCTGGTCGAAATGCAGTACCAGAGAAACGATATGGATTTTCATCGGGGTGTTTTTCGCGTCCGCGGAGACCGGGTTGAAATTTTCCCTTCCTACGAAGAAGATCTCGCCATTCGAATAGAGTTTTTTGGTGATGAAATTGATTCGCTTGCCGAAATCGACCCGCTTACCGGAAGTGTCAAAAAAAAACTTGGCCGTGCAACCATATATCCCGCAAGTCATTATGTTACGCAGCGCCGGAGCCGAAGGGGTATCATCGAGTCAATCCAGGAGGAACTGAAAGTTTGTATTGACCGGTTCCAAAGGGAAAACAAACTCATCGAAGCCCAGAGAATCGAGGAGCGGACCAATTATGACATGGAAATGATCCTTGAACTCGGGTACTGCAATGGAATTGAAAATTACTCGAGACATATAACCGGCCGCAACCCGGGAGATCCGCCGCCAACACTTCTGGATTATTTCCCGGATGATTTTCTGTTATTCATTGACGAAAGTCATATCGGCCTCCCCCAGATACATGGCATGTACAACGGGGATCATTCAAGAAAGAAAACCCTTGTTGATTACGGTTTCAGACTTACTTCCGCAATGGACAACCGGCCGCTTCGATTTACAGAATTTGAAGAGCGCACCAATGAGGCCATCTACGTTTCCGCCACACCTGCAGAATCAGAATTGAGAAAATCGGAAGGTGCGGTGGTCGAGCAGATTGTTCGTCCAACCGGACTTATTGATCCTGAAATTATCGTCCGTCCCGCCAACAACCAGGTCGATGACCTGCTCACTGAGATCAAGCGCCGGATCCAGAAAAACGAACGGGTGCTGGTTACCACGCTTACCAAGCGAATGGCTGAGGATCTGACTGATTATTACACCGACCTGGATATCCGCGTCCGGTATCTTCACTCGGATATTAAAACGCTTGAGCGAATTGAAATCATCAGAGATCTGCGGGCAGGGGAGTTTGATGTCCTGGTCGGGATCAACCTTCTCCGGGAGGGACTCGATCTTCCTGAGGTCTCATTGGTTGCTATCCTGGATGCGGACAAGGAGGGGTTTCTCCGTTCCAACCGGTCCCTGGTCCAGACCGTGGGGAGGGCAGCCAGGCACATTAATGGAACAGTATTGATGTATGCCGACAAAGTGACCGCGGCCATGAAGTATTCAATGGATGAAACCACGCGTCGTCGAAAAATCCAGGAAAAGTATAATAAAGAAAATAACATCACACC